>NZ_KV793214.1:6896-24853 GCF_001808415.1 Lactobacillus sp. HMSC08B12
GAAAGATATCAAAAAGTTGCTGCTGGCCTCTATTATGGCTCCAGAAGTAGCGGCTACGCTTGTTGGAACGGCTGCTAAACTATTACCAGCGACATTCATTGCTGCTTAGCTTTTAAGGAGGCGATTAATTGGGGTTGTTACAATTAATGCTTGGTGTGCTTGGATTCACAGTGTTATTAAGTTCTCTTTTTTTGACAATATTGGTACGGCGACAAGCTGCGCATCAAAAGCGTAGTGAAGCCTATATAGAAGTAGCTAAATATCTGGGTGAAAATCCAACTTTATTTAAGAAGGTGAACCAATTAGTCAAATTGGAAAGCACAACAAAGATTTTATCATTGGTGTTTTTCTTAGGTGGCTGGATAGTCTATTCAATAAACGATTTTCTGATAATTTCTTTGGACGATAGTGTCCGTGTAATGATTTTGTGGACATCAATTGTCTTGTTTGTTATCTTAACCATTGTGCAGATGATGCTAGAATTTCGGCACAAAAAATTGTTGGCTTTTCCTCTGTCTAATATTTCTCCAGTAGAGAATACTGCAGGAGAGAAACGCTGGATTCTCAGCAAGATACTGTTAATGATTGGGACGGCGATATTGACAACATGGCTACAGCTTGTGGCTCAATGATTACTAACTGATTTACCAATGGACAAAAGGCAATTTGTTCATTGGCTTTTTGTTTTATTTAGCAAAAATGCGCTAGAATAGAGATGTTAATCTAATATACGGGAAAAGAAAATGGAGTGAATTTCTTTGAAGAAACGGAAAGATATCAAAAAGTTGCTGCTGGCCTCAGCAGTCTTGCTGACTTTTGGGATTGGACAGCAGCTGGAACCGCTGCAGCCAGTGCACGCCGCCCGGCAGGTTAAGAAGAGTAGGAAGGCCAAGAAAGGCAAAAAAGCTAAGGTTTCTATAAATAAGAAAAAGCTGAGTCTGCTGCAGGGGAAAACAGCCCGCTTGTATCTGAAGAACAGCAAGAAAAAGACGACATGGAGAAGTTCCAACAAGAAGGTAGCGACAGTATCTTCTAAGGGCAAGGTCAAGGCAGTCAAGGCCGGGGCAGCCAAGATTACTGCTAAAAATGGCAAAAAGAGCTACGCCTGCATGGTTAAAGTTACTGCAGCTAAGGGAACGCTGACTTTTTCCTCCAATGACGGGTCTGGCCGCCGGCAAAAGAAGATTTTTACCTTAGGCAAGAAAGTTACTCTGCCAAAGACTGGCTTTAACCGGGAAGGCTACAAGTTCTTAAACTATACCGTTGCCACAAACGGAAAGGGGAAGAAGTACCGGCTCGGCAAGGCCTATACTTTTAAGAAGAGCACGACTTTGTGGGCCCAGTACCGCAAGCTGGAAAATTACACTATTCAAATTGCTGCCAACCAGGGCTTTGGGAAAAATATCACTCTGCATGAATTGGAAGGCGACAAAATCACCTTGCCAGAGACAGGATTCAGTAAACCTGGCTACGTTCTCGATTCCTTTAACACTCAAGCGGATGGGAGCGGCAAAAAGTATGATCTGGGGGCTAGCTATGCTTTAAAGGATGTTACTTTGTACGCCCAGTACCGTAAGCTGCCGGCAAGTGAGAAGCCGGAAAGGGACTTGGGCTTGTGGGGCCTGGATAGCGCGGGGAATTTTTACCAAAGCAAGAATGAGCTGACGACGGTTGACTATATCAAGGCTGACCAAACTAAGTATCTGGCTTTGGACAATTATTTTGACTACCAGATCAAGGCCCTTAAGTACAGAGATGATGAAAAGCCAAGTTATGTCGGCCTGCAGGCCAACTGGTCAAAGCAGGGGATTATCCTGGACCCGGGCTACAAGTACCTAATCATGGTGAGAAAGAGCAACCAAGCAGCAATTGAAGAAAGTGAGATTGCTGATATTGCCAAGCTGGTCCGACTGGAAAATGTTGATGTAAAGACGCAGAGTACTTCTGGCCTGGCTAAGACGGCGGTCAAGTTTATCGCCCACCGGGGCTATAGCACTAAGTATCCGGAAAACACGACCCTGGCTTTTGAAAAGGCTGGCGAGGAAGCCGGAGTTTGGGGGATTGAAACCGACGTAGATAATACGTCAGACAACAAGCTGGTTATCATGCACGATAATACTTTGGCCCGGACGACCAATATCAGTGCGGATGATCCAAACTACAGAAAGAACATCAACGATATTCCTTTTGACCAGGTGGAAAACTACAAGATCAAGGGTGTGCTGGATGGCGTCGATAAGGATAAGGTTTATGAAGATCTTCGCGTGCCAACTTTGCGTCAGTACTTAGAAATCTGTAAGAAGTATGGCAAGGAAGCTTTTTTGGAGTTGAAGTACATCAACAATATGGAAGCCTTGAAAGAGGTAGTTAAGGAAATTAACGAAGCAGGGATGCAGAAGCAGACGACCTTGATTTCCTTTAATATTGGTGAGTTGGAAGAAGTCAGAAACGTGATTCCGGGTGGCAAAGAAATTGCCATGATGGGGATTTACAACCGCCATTTGACTGATAACGACTATATTTTCCTGTCCCACTTAAAGGCCGGTGCTGACCGCAATAAGGATACGACAACGCTTGATGATATTCTCGCGGCTCGTAAGTATGGCGTAGACTATGGAATCTGGACGGTTTACCAGAATGATGACGCTGTTGCGGATATGATTAAAAATGGTGTGGACAAGGTTACCTTGAATGACGCGGGCTTGATTGAATCGATGAGTGCTATCGTTAATAACTAGAAAAACAGTGATAAACTAGAGGAGAAGCTATGAAACTGATAAAGAAGACGATCAGCAACATTCCGTTTGACTTGCATGACAGTCGGATTGTAAAAATAGAAGTTAACGATGGCAATCTCACTTTGCATTTAGATCAAGTGTATGAGTACCACAAAGATTCCTAGAAGTTTTACCCGGCAAAGTTAACGTTCACCGATATCGACTTGGAAGAATGCCATGCCTTATTTTTTGACAAGGGGATGGAAAACGGGGCTTTTTCGGGCGTAAGATATAACTTGCAAGAGTATTTGGAAAAGTACCCCGATGCTGAATTTGAGATTATCACGGACACTTACAATATGACGATAACAGTCATGGAAGGATACATCTACAGAGATGGGCAGGAAGCCATGGCTGGAATTATCTCACTTTGGACATTAGGCGAGGTTATCGCTGATTTTTAAAAATAAAGTAAAAAAACTATCCCACAAGGGATAGTTTTTGTTTGGAATCAGGTTTGATTCTTAGATTAACGATTTTTTACAGTCTTGGCCTTTGTCCAGGCAGAGTAGTAGGTCTTACCGGAGAGCTTGCGGTAGGAGCGGAGTTGTACGTAGTACTTCTTCTTGCTCTTCAAGCCGGAAACCTTGAGCTTGGTTGCCTTGGTACTCTTAGTCTTGGCCTTCTTCATTGAGGAAGCCGTGCTGTAGCGAACTTGGTAGCCGGAAACGGACTTAGCCTTCTTCCATTTGCCGACAAAAGCCTTCTTGCTACCCTTTAAGCTGGTAAACTTGCTGCTTGCGACAACTACTTTCTTGGCCTTCTTTACCTTCTTGGCAACCTTCTTCTTAGTGGTCTTCTTGGTAGTCTTCTTAGTAGTAGCTTTCTTCGTTGATTTCTTTGTTGACTTCTTCTTAGTAGTAGCCTTCTTGCTTTGGGCAAGGGCTAAGACTGCCTTAGCATGTGCTAATTGTTTCTTTTCATAGGCCAGCTTCTTGGTGAGGGATGCAACTGACGCAGTCATCTTTTCTTGTTTCTTCTTTGCTTCATCGTAGGCCTTTTGAGCAGTTTGGAGCTTTTGTTGTGCGCTGCTTGCGTCAGCCTTTACCTTATCCAAGTTGCTTTGGGTATTTGCTGCTTCTTTCTGAGCAGCGGCTAATGCAGTCTTACAGTCATTCAGCTTGCTTTGAGTAGTTTGAACTTTCTCATTCGCAGCTTGTAGAGCCGCTTGCTTTGCTGGCAACGAGTCCTTAGTTTCTTTGATCTGTGATTGAAGCTTTGCCGTATCAGTAAGCTGTTTCTGCAAGGATGCGACAGAACTTTGACCGTCACTAATCTTCTTTTGCAAATCGCTGATTTCTTGGCCAAGCTTTTGGTTTTGAGCTTGGGCTTGATCAAAAGTGCTTTGTGCACTTTCTATATCCTTGTTGGCCTGATCTGAATCAGCTTGAGACTTTTGAACAGCAGTAGCAAGCTCATCTTGGCTCGGCTTGACAACTTCGTTAGTGTTAAAGTGGCTTGGAACGTTAGCCGGTTTGATCGTCAAAAGGCAGACGTAGAATTTGTCGTCTTGAGTGGTTACGGCAACTGAGAAGTAACCATTGTTGTTAATGATGTTGTTGTAATCAGTTGGATTAGCCAGTTCTTGTGTTACCAAGTCAAAAGCAGCCTTGGCAATTTCACTCATCTTTGTTGTTCCGAATTCATATGAGTTGTAGATGTACCCATTGATAATCGAAATGGACCGGCTAGTAACCTGTCTGTTGGCAGCAATGTCATATCCAGTAACAGCATACTCATTAAGCCCCATGATGCTTGAAGCTGACTTGATTGCGTTGTATTTTCTGAAGACATAGTTGCTGTTTTGGTACTCTTGCGTGTAACGCTTAGCGAACTCAAGTGAACCGTCAGTAATGGTCAGCTTGCTGGTTGATCCAACTTGAGACTTGACGGAATCAATCAAGCTCTTCACGTAGAAATCCAAACGTTTTTGATCACTTTCGGATAAGGCGGCAGGATCGTCGTAAACAGTATCATTTTCGTCTCCATCAGTAAATGGATAAGTGTGGTTGTTTACTACATCTTGCAGGTCTTTCTTGGCAGTATCCCAGTCAGTTGACTTGCCAGTAACGTAATCAATGTAGCTTTGCGGAAGAGTTAAGCTTTCATTAGTGCTGGTTGCGGAACTTAAATCTTTTTTGGCTGCTTGCAAAACTTGTGAGGCACTATCAGCCTTTTGCTTCATTTCGGCAAGATCGCTTTGCGCGGATGCAAGCTTAGCGTCAGATTCGCTCTTTTCTTGTTGCAAGCCAGATAAAGTTTTCTGGTTGTCGCTGATCTTATTGTTCTTTTCAGTAACTCTTTGCTTGATGTCGTTATTATTCTTTTCGCCATCAGTAAGTTGCTTTTCAAGATTGGTTACTTTGTTTTGTGAATCAGTCAAGTCTTTTTGCTTATCGGTACTGTCCTTAACAGCGTTTTGGTAGTCGCTGTTTGCAGAATCAGTAGCCGCTTGGGCTTGTTTGAGGGCAGACTGAGCCTCATCGTTGCTCTTATTCGGAGCTGCCACCTTACTATTAGCAGCTTCGGCAGTGCTTTTAGCGTTTGCCAATTCAGTCTCTTTTTGAGCCAGATCCTTGTTAGCAGTATTCAAATCATTTTGCACTTGGGTTAACTTGCTTTGCGTTTGGTCAACGCTCTTTTGCGCACTCTTAACCTTGGCCTGGTCGTTAGCCACAGTAGTTTTCTTGCTAGCATTGTTTGCCGCAAATACCGGGTGGGTATTAGTAACCGCGAATGCAGACCCAGCTAAACCAACGGATGACACGAGTAGAACATTTTTCGAAATTTTCTTCATAATCACACATTCCTTAATTCATTAACACATATTGGACAAGTCAATTTTAGCACTTGCTGGAACCGGATACAACACTTGATATAGCGTTTAACTTATGTTACACCGCGCAAAAAAGAGCTGCCCGCTAAGGCAACTCTCCTCATATATTCGCGTTAGTAATTTGCCACCCGCTTGCGCAGGTCCATCATATCTTCGAACTTGTTGGTGAAAAAGCCGGCCGCGCCGTACTCAATAATCTTCTTGGCCCGCAGGGGACTGTCCACCGTCCAGATTCGCTCCGGCATGTCCGTGTCGAGCAAGCGCTTGGGGTGGACCCCCTTAAAGCCGTGCTCCTTGACAAAAGCTGCCGGGTCCTTGATCCGCTTGTCGGTCAAGAAATTGTAGTTTTCCTCCGGCCGGATCTTCTGCGCGTGGATCAAGGTCTGCAAATTAAAGGAGGAGTAGATGATCTCCTGCTTGAACTTGAACTGGTCCGCCAGGGCAAAAATCTTCTCCGGCAAGCCTGGATAATCGAACTTATTGGTCTTCATCTCCAGATTCAGCTGGCCTTCATAGCCAGATTCTTCAGTCAGCTGGAAGAGGTCCTTCAAACGGGGGATCCGCTCGCCATTGGCCAGGTGGAACTGGTCCAATTCCGCCAAGCTGAAATCCTTGATCAGGCCCTTGCCATTAGTGGTCCGCTTGATGTTCTCATCATGCATGATCACTGGCACCCCGTCACGGGTTAAGTGGACATCGAATTCGATCCCCTCAGCTCCGTGATGCATGCAGTAGTCAAAGCCCTCCAGGGAATTCTCCGGGAACTTGGCTGGATAACCGCGGTGACCAAAAATCTTCGTTCTCATATATTTAATTGCGCTCCATCCTTAAACTGGAATCTTGTCTCTTGCCGGCTCATATTATAGTAGCTCTATGCTAACTTGCAAGCCTTTTGTCCATAAAAATTACAGCTGCAATTTGTTGTAACTGGTCATCTGCAAATTGCCAGCTTCATCCATCACTAAAGTCGAAATTGATGAATTTCTCGGGTGAACGGTCGTGTCGATCCCGTCCACCGCAAATTTCTGGGCCAGGGTCTTGATGGCAAAACCGTGGCTGACCAGCAGGATATTTTCTGCCCCGTCCAATTGCTGGATCAAGTCAAAACCTTTCTGCCAGCGGGCCCAAAATTCCTTGCTGTCTTCAGCATCGTGGTAGGGGTCAGCCTCCTTGGTCCAGTCAGCTATCTGGTCGCAAGTCGCGTGTTCAGCTAAATCAGCGGCGTTAGTAAAGCCGTGGGCCGCGCCGACCATCCGCCAGGCCACGTCATTGTCCATCCCCTCAAAGTAGCCGTAGAAATGCTCTCTGAAGTAAGGGTAGGCCAGGTGCTGGAGCAGGTCCCTGTTGCAGTTCTTCTCTATGATGATTTCACAGGTCTCGCTGGCCCGTAAAGTGTTGCTAGACAGGGCAATGTCCAAGGGCAGCTCCTGCAAGGCCTCAGCGGCCTTTTCTGCGCCTTCCCGGCCTTCGTCAGTCAAGGGGGTGTCGCACCAGCCCTGCATCTTGTTGTACTTGTTGATAAAAGTTTTCCCGTGTCTAACCAGATAAATCCGTTTCATTTTTCTAACTTGCCTTATGACTTGCTCTTGTAAATCTTCTTAACCAGCTTGATGTCCTTTGGCTGGATCGTGTAGATGGATCCGGTCGGGTACATGACAGTAACCCCGGTCCGGTGGTCTAAGCCGATCGCGTGGCCTAATTCGTGTTCAACCGTGTTGACGATTCTGGCCTGCGTGTAGTTGTAATAGTCGTTTTCCAGATAGTAGGTGTTCAGAGCCACCTGGGCTGAGTAGAGCCGGTTGGTGTGGCTGAGATACTTGTAGGTAGTCAGGCCCGCTGCCCCGTTGTTCTTGGAGTTGGCCACGACCACGATCTGGGCGTTCTTCTTGTTTTTAGTCTGCTTAAAGGTAAAAGCTCCCGTCTGGTTCCAGGCTGCCATGGCATTGACCGTGGCGTTGTAGAGGTCGGTTTGCTTGACCTCGATGTAGACCTTGGCCGTCGCCTTTGGCCAGTGGTAGCCGGTCGTGTTCTTAGTGACCTTCTTATTGCTTTCAGCAACGACGCCGCCGCTTAAATCCAGAGTCTTGCTCTTTAAGCCTTTCTGCTCCAGATAAGTGCTGGCCGTGCCCGCTGCTTCCAGCAGGAAAGTCTGTATTTGCTCATGGTAGTTGACCACGGCCGCGGCCATGATCGCTAAGATGAGCAGGTTCTTGATGAAATTAAAAAATCGTCGCATCAATTTTCTCCTTTGCGCTAATTATTATAAGATTTGCCAGCTCTTTTTCCTAGCAAAAAGGCCGCTGAAACTGCTTAAGCTTTTCCTAAGGAGGTCTGGCTTTAGTTTTAAGCTGAAAAATGGTAGAATATTAGGCAAGTTTTTTCAAAGAAAAGCTGTTGGAGTTTATTTTTTTAGAAAAGGTGCATATATTACATGGTAGAAAACTCAGACCGCAAAGCAGAACAAGCCCACCTGGACCAGGTCCTGCAAAAGATTGATCAAAAGGGGGACCAGCTGCAGCAGGCTATCGCTAAAGACAAGGCCGAAGCCCGCAACATCAGTGCCCACTTCTATGATGATATTCGCCTGGACTATGACGACTACTCGACCTCAATGGACACGGCCCTGTCGATTCAGCAGCAGCAGCAAATGCTCAAAGAACGCGACACTGCCTGGCAGGTCAACGCCCGCGAACTGGCTACTTTAAAGCGGCTGCATGTCCATCCTTACTTCGCCCGGGTCGACTTTGAGGAGGCTGGTGAAGAGCCGGAAAGTATCTACATCGGCCTGGCCTCCTTCATGGACGAGAACAATGAGCTTTTGATCTATGACTGGCGGGCCCCGATCTCCTCAATCTACTACGATGGCAAGATCGGCAAGGTAACCTACTACTCACCAGAAGGGCCGGTTGAAGTCGACATGAGCAAGAAGCGGCAGTTCATGATCGAAGACGGAACCATCATCAACATGTTCGACACTGACGAAACCATCGGCGACCAGATGCTGATGGAAGTTCTGTCAGAAAAGTCCTCCATCCAGATGAAGTCCATCGTCAAGACCATCCAAAAGGAGCAAAACAAGATTATCCGGGATACGACCAGCGACCTGCTCTTTGTCCAGGGGGCGGCCGGGTCTGGCAAGACCAGTGCCATCCTGCAGCGGATCGCCTTCCTCTTGTACCGCTACCGGGGCAACCTCAAGAGCGGGAACGTGATCATGTTCAGTCCTAACCAGCTTTTTAACGACTACATCGAAAACGTCCTGCCGGAAATGGGCGAGCAGAACATGGTCCAGATGACCTACTGGCAGTTTATCGCCCGCCGCTTGCCGAAGATGAAGGTGCAGAACCTCTTTGACCAGTTTGAAGACCGGCAGGCTGACACAGCAATCGGCCGCTTCAAGGATTCGCTGGCCTTCTACAAGCTGGCTACCCGCTACGGCCAGCACCTGAACCAGTCCGGCATGATCTTCCGCAATATCTATTTCCGGACCAAAAAGAAGCCGTTTTTCAGCAAGGAAGAAATCAAGGAGCTCTACTACTCCTTCAATGAAAACTACAAGCTGGGCAACCGGATTGACGCTACCCGCGAGGAACTGATCCGCCGCTTGAACAAACGGGTGGCCAGTGAAGCCCGCAAGGTCTGGGTCAGCCGGGAAATCGAAGGGCTCAGCCACGAGCAGATGCTGGACATGTACGACCGGCCGGACCAGGAATTCTCTTCAGAAAAGGCTGAACGGGCCTTCCTGGGCAAAAAGATCGTTATCAAGCACCTGGCTAAAGTTGCCCGCCGGATCAACCACAACGGCTTCTTGAACCTGCGGGGTCAGTACCTGGCCTTTTTGCGGGCCGTGCCGAAGATGACGGACCTGGCCAAGTACGGGATCAGCGAAGAAGAATGGCTGGCCCATGTTGAAGAAGTTAAGGCTAAGTTCAAAGAGCAGGAAATTGACCTCCGGGATGCTTCAGCCTATCTTTACCTTTACGACCAGATCATTGCCCGCCAGACCAACCTGGAAATGCGCTACTGCTTTATCGACGAAATCCAGGACTACTCAGCCTTCCAGCTGGCCTATCTGCGCTACAACTTCCCCCGGGCCAAGTTCACCATGCTGGGCGACTTGAACCAGGCGATTTTTACCAAGGACGAGAGCAGCAGCCTCTTAAAGCAGATCTCCGGCCTCTTTGACCCGGAAAAGACCAAGCTGGTTCAGTTGACCAAGTCCTACCGGTCAACCAAGCAGCTGACTGACTACACCAAGCAGATCCTCCGACATGGTGAAAAAATCGAAAGTTTCAACCGGCAGGGGCCTTTGCCGCAAGTCTGGGGCAGAAGTGATGAAGCAGAAGCTTTAGCGGCTTTGAAAGCAGCTTTAGCGGAAAATGACGCCCAAAAGCTGACGACTGCCATCATCACTAAGGACCTGGAGGCGGCTAAAAAGCTGGCTGACCAGCTTGAGAGGGTCCACCTTATCTCCAGCGCCAACCAGCGCCTGGTGGAAGGGAACCTGATCTTGCCGTCCTACCTGGCCAAGGGGCTGGAATTTGACGCCGTAATCATGTGGGATGCCTCTAAAGCGGCCTACCACGAAGAAGACGAGACCCAGCTGGTCTACACGATCGCTTCCCGGGCCATGTACAAGCTGGACCTGGTTTACGCTGGTGAAAAGAGTCCGCTTTTGCCAACTAATGAAGCAACTTTTGTAAAAAAGTAAAAGAAAAGCTTGACGGCTTTTTAATATTAGTTTAATATTACTGAAAACAGACTTAGAGTCGGTTATATTTCACGCGATGAACAGAAGAAGTAGGCCTGCCTGGACAGATAGAGACTTCCCGCCGGTGGAAAGGGGAGCGAGGGCTGGCTGAACACACGTCTGTGAGCAGGAGGGGTGAAGGCTTAGTAGCTCCTTCCGGGTCAGCCCGTTACCGCTGCAGCTTGAAGGCTTTTTCAAGCTGGTGAGGCCGGTTGCCGCGAGGGACCGGTGAACACGAGGTGGAATCACGCTGACGCGTCCTCTTGGCCCTTTGGGGCCAGGAGGACTTTTTTATTTTCTTTTTCTAGGAAGCGGGTAAAACGAATGAAATATGTTATGGAAATACTTCCCTCCCTTTTCAGCGGGGCGGGGATGACCTTGCAAATCTTTTTTGAAACATTGATCTTCTCCCTGCCTTTGGGGATCCTGGTCTCTTTCGGCTTAAGCAGCCGCTTTGCCCCATTGAAGTGGCTACTCAACTTCTACGTTTGGCTGATGCGGGGGACCCCACTTTTGCTGCAGCTGATCTTTGTTTTCTACGGCCTGCCGATCGTCGGCTTGACCTTCCCCCGCTATATGGCGGCTTTGGTGGCCTTTGTCCTGAACTACACGGCCTACTTTGCTGAAATCTTCCGGGGCGGCAACCAGGCCATAGACCGGGGACAGTTTGAGGCAGCCAAAGTCCTGCAATTGACTTACGGGCAGACCCTTAGAAAGATCGTTATTCCCCAGGTAATAAAAATCGTCCTGCCCTCAATCGGCAATGAAGTGATCAACCTGGTCAAGGACTCCTCCCTGGTCTACGTGATCGGTTTGGGCGACTTGCTCAGAGCCGGCAACCTGGCTACGGCCCGGGACGTGACTTTAGTGCCGCTGGTTTTGGTAGCCTTGATCTACCTGCTTTTGATCGGCCTGTGCACTTTGCTTTTGCGGCAGCTGGAAAAGCACTACTCATACTACAGATAGGAGGACTAAACATGCTTGAAGTAAAAAACTTAGCCAAGTCTTTTGGCAACCGGCAGATTTTGCAAAATATGAACTTCAGCCTGAAGGACGGGGAAATCCTCACGGTGGTTGGTCCTTCCGGTGCCGGGAAGACGACCCTTCTGCGGATCGTGGCCGGCCTTGAAACAGCTGACGCGGGCAGCATGAGACTGGACGGGGAAAAATACGAGCTTAGCCAGGAAGAGCGGGGCGCCGTGGGCGTGGTCTTCCAGGACTTTAACCTTTTCCCCAACATGTCAGTTTTGGAAAACATCACCCTGGCTCCCCAGCTGGCGCTAAAAGAAGACAAGGCAACAGCGGAAGCCAAGGCCAAGGAGCTTTTGACGAAGCTGCAGATGGCGGACAAGGGCGGCCTTTACCCTTACCAGCTCTCCGGCGGGCAGAAGCAGCGGGTAGCCATCGCCCGGGCTTTGGCCATGCAGCCGAAGATGCTCTGCTACGATGAACCGACCAGTGCTTTGGACCCGGCCTTGCGGGACCAGGTGGCCGACCTCATCTTGAGCTTGAAGGAGTCAGGCCTGACCCAATTGATTATCACCCACGACATGGACTTTGCCAAAAAGGTGGCCGACCAGGTCCTAGAGGTTAAGCCATTGGAGGGTTAGCAATGAAATGGTTTAAGAAAATCCTGCTGCTGGGCCTGGTCTTGTCCTGCTTTTTGACAACAGCCTGCAGCAATTTAACTAAAGAAGCCAACCAAAAAGATACCTGGGCCAAGATTAAAAAGCGGGGCAGCCTGGTGATCGGTTTAGACGACACCTTCGTGCCCATGGACTTCCGGCAAAAAGACGGCCAGCTGGTCGGCTATGACGTCGACTTAGCCAAGGCCGTGTGCAAGAAGCTGGGCCTTAAGGCAGACTTTCAGACTATCGACTGGTCCATGAAGGAAACAGAACTGAGAAACGGGACGATCGACGTCCTTTGGAACGGCTACAGCGTGACCAGCCAGCGGAAGAAAAAAGTCGCCTTCAGCCGCAGCTACTTGCGAAACCGGCAGGTTTTGGTCGTGAAGAAGTCCAGCGGGATCAAGTCTTTTGCCCAGATGAAGGGGCAGGCAATCGGCGCCCAGAGCGGGTCAACCGCCCAGATCTGGCTGGATGGCAGCCAAAAGGTCATTAAGCCGAAGAGCAAGGTCCTTTACGACACTATTCCGTCAGCCTTCCTGGACCTCAACGCCGGCAGAATCAAGGGGATCCTCCTGGATGAAACCTACGCGGAATACTACATCAAGCACGAGGCAGACTCAAAGTCTTACCAGGTCATCTTGAACAAAGAGGTGCCAGAGGACTTGTTCGCGGTAGGGATGCGGAAGGGCGACAAGAACTTGAAAAAGAAGATCAACCAGGCCCTGGCGGAGCTGCAGGCCGACGGGACTTTGGCCAAGATCAACCAGAAGTGGTTCGGACAAAAGTCAAATTACTTGGGCAAGGTTGATTAGAACAAAATAGAATAAAAGAAAAACTGTTCAGCCTTATTAAATAAGGAACTGAACAGTTTTTTAGACCCGGTGAATGGTGACTTGGCTGAAGACCAGGTCAGCATCGATTTTTAAAAGGGGTGAATCCGCTGTTAAACCGCTGGGGTTAAGGGCGGTGAAGCGGGAGAAGACCGGGCTGGAGTCGGCTTGGACCTCCCATTCTCTGGGAATGTAGATATCAACTTTGGAGAAGACCGCATCCAAATCCAGCTTGCCGCGTCCATCCTTGAGCTGGGTCTGGTCCAAGTAGATGGTTACCGGACTCATAACGGTGGAGACGGATAATTTGCGCAAGGCCTGGCTGTGAACGTAGCGGACGCATTTGGAGAAGACGGATTCGATGGAAACTTTTTCGCCATTTTCGCCGATTGATTCGCTGTAGCTAAGGCTAGTGCCGTCATCGTCTTTCTTGCCACTTTTTACATTCATCTTGACCTCCAGCTGGCTTCCTCCGGCCAAAAGCTGGCAGCCCAGGGCGATTAGGAAGAGGGCCAGGTACATGTAGCCGATCCATTTAAAGAAGTGGCTAGCTTCGCTGATGGTTTTGACGATCAAGCCACTGGCAAAAATTCCAAAGAAGAGGGCCCGGTTCTTGAAGCTGGTCCAGGCGATCCAGGCTAAGAGGAGAACCCAGAAGACCTGGCCCCAACTTAAGTTGAAGAGCTTAAAAAGGGTAAAGTAGTCTGGAAAAAGCTGGCTTAAAATCAAGGGGATGGCGATAGCGATCAGGATCAAGCCCCATCTGACCGCGGACTTTCTGTTCTTGTTCATTGTGCTTACCTCATTTCGTGCAAATGGCTGATCAGGGTTTGGTAGTAGCGGCGGGAGACGAAGACCTTCTTGTAAGAAGCGGTAAAGCCAAGCTCGCAGCCCGTAATGGACCGCTTGACGGCATTGATTTGCCGGCAGTTGACCAGGGCACTCTTGGAAGCCCGGTCAAAGTCGCTAGGCAGGCTGGCTTCCAGCTGCCGCAAGGTCTGCTTGACCAGGTAGCTGCCTTCCCGGTCATGAGCCCAGACGTGCCGGTCACTGGTCTCAAAAAAGAGAATGCTGGTTAGGGGCAGGATGATTTCATCGCTGCCTTGATAGACCGTGATCTTCTGGGCCAGTTTTTCTTCCAAAAAGGCCAGAGCCGCTTCGATTTCCGGCGTCAGTTTCTTGGCCTTGATGATGAGCTGGTCTTCTTTTAGCTGCTTGTCTTGTTTAAACTCTACCTGCATCTTTTCTCCCCCCTTTTCAGATTTTATTATGAAGAAGATTAAGCAAAAATGAAAGAGCAGACGCGCAAGCGGTCATTTTTCCTGTTTAAGCGGCATGCAAAAAGCGCCCGGGTAACCGGACGCTTTTCCTATGCCATCTTATTGATTTGGTCAGCCAGGACATCGGCCAGCCAGGAGATCCCTTTTTCGCTGTAGTGGAGGCCGTCTGCAATCATGAAGGAAGGCAGGTCCTTCAGCTTTTCCATCTTGTGGGTCAAGTCGAAGAAGAAGGAGTTGGTCTTGCCGGCGTCTCTTTGCGCGATGTCGACGTACTCGTCCAGCTTCTCCAAGGAGTAGGCCGCGGCCATTTCCGGGTTCGTCAAATCCGGCATGGACGGAGCTAAAACCAGGGTATCGCTGGCCCCAGTTACCTTCTGGGCCTGCTTGATCAAGCTTTCCAGCCCTTCCTGGTAGTCATAGGCGCTGCAGCCCCAGCTGGCGGCGTCGTTGGTCCCGTACTCTACGACCAAAATGTCGCAGGCAGGCAGACTGCCGACTCTGGGCAGGACGTCCTGGGCGCAGGCACCGCTGACCGAGATGTTCACGACCTCGTAAGCGTCTCCCAGCCGCTTGGCCAAGGCCTTGGTCAAACGGTCGGTATCCTTTTGCCCGTCATACGCGTTAAAAATTGAATCGCCAAAAAGCACGACTTTCTTCATCTGTTTCACCCATTTCTTTGAAAAATGAAGCTGGCATTTGCCAGTTTCTCCTGCTTTTTCTACTATAATAGATAAAGAATGAGAAAAGGACAAGTAAAAAGAATGCGAAACTATACTGAATTCAGCCGGCAGGCCTGGGCGGCTTTAACCCCCAAGACCAAGCTGGCGGTGACTAATGAAGAGCTGGCCAAGGTCAAGTCTTTGGGCGACCAGCTGGACGTCAAGGACGTCGATGAAATCTACCAGACCCTACTGAACTATATCCACCTGGCCTACCAGGCCAAGCAGGCGACAGCCGCCAAGAAGGCAGAATTTTTGCAGCTGCCGGAAAGCAAGGTGCCTTATATTATCGGCATTTCCGGCTCAGTTGCCGTGGGTAAGTCCACGACTGCCCGCCTTTTGCAGCTGCTCTTGACCCGGTATTACCCGGACTTAAAGACCCAGATGATGACCACTGATGGTTTCATCTACCCCAACCAGGAGCTGGAGAAGCGGAAGATGATGCCCAGGAAGGGTTTCCCGGAAAGCTACAACATGCAGATGCTCAGAGACTTCCTCCAGGACGTGGTCAGCGGAAAAAATGACGTCGTTTATCCCCTGTATTCCCAGGAATTAAGTGACATCGTCCCGGGCCGCTATGGCCATGTGGAAAAGCCCGACATCTTGATCATCGAAGGGATCAACACCCTGCAGCTGCCGGAAAGCGGCCAGCTGGTGACCAGCGACTTTTTTGACTTTTCAATTTATATCGATGCGGAAGAAGACTTGATTGAAAAGTGGTATATGCAACGCTTCAAGAAGATCATGAAAATGAAGAAGAATGACCCAAGCAACTTCTACTACAAGCTGGCCAACGGGCCGGAAGACGAGGCCCTGCGCCTGGCGGAAGAAACCTGGCAGATGGTCAACCTGGTCAACCTCCGCCAGTACATCGCCCCGACCAAGGAGCGGGCCAATTTGATCCTGCATAAGGTTGAGGGGCACTTGATTGATAAAATTTACCTTCGCGGCTTTTAAGTCAATGGTATAATGAAGAACGGTGATAAAAAATTTATTATGGAGATTTTTTTATGCAAGCAATTGAATTGAAAAAAGGCATGATTTTTGACGATGGCGGCAAGCTGATGCTGGTTATGGCGGCTAACCACCACAAGCCAGGCAAGGGCAACACCGTTATGCAAATGGACCTGCGTGACGTCCGGGCCGGCAGCGTGATCCACAAGACCATGCGGCCAAGTGAAAAGATCGAGCTGGTCGAAGTCGTCAAGAAGAACGCCCAATACCTGTACGCTGAAGGCGACAGCTACAACTTCATGGACACGGAAACCTACGAACAATACGCGATTTCCGGCGACCAACTGGGTGACGACGTCAAGTACCTGATGCCAAATATCGAAGTTATCCTGGAATTCACTGAAGACGGGGAACTTTTGGCCGCGCAATTGCCATCAACTGTCAACATGAAGGTAGTAGAAACCCAGCCAGGCATTAAGGGGGCAACCGCAGCTTCCGGCGGCAAGCCAGCCACTATGGAAACCGGCCTGGTTGTGACTGTGCCTGACTTCATCAACGAAGGCGATGAACTGGTCATCAACACCCTGGAAGGGACCTACAAGGGCCGGGCTTAAGGCCAAAAATTACAGTAAACGAAAAGCGCTCGATTACTCGGGCGCTTTTTGCATGCACTTTATTCGTTTGTATCAGTCGTCGTGTCAGTGCTTGACTGGCTGCTAGAGGAAGAGGCCTGGCTGCTCTGTTCTTGGCTAGATGAGCTGGCCACGGAACTAGAAGAGCTGGCTTCACTGGAAGAGCTGACCTGCTCTTCTTTACTTTGGCTTTGGCTCTGCTGGCTCTGCTGGCTCTGCTGGTCATCATGGCTTGGCTTGTTTTCATCAGGCTTAGCGGAATCATCTTGAGCTGGCTTAGATGAAGAAGAAGAAGATGATGACGAGGAGCTGGATGAGCGGGTAGTGCTGGTAGCTTTAGAAGCCAGGGCACCGAAGCCGCCGGCTACGGACCCGACCACGGCCAGGCCCAAGATGACCCAGATCCCGATTTTTAAGAGCTTGTCCAAGTTGATGGCGTCAAAGAATTTAAAAATTGCCTTGAAGCCATGCGGCAACTTGCTCTTGTCCAAAATTTCCTTGGCCTTGCCAGCAGGGCTGGCCTCCTTAACTGGCGCCGGATTAGTGGCCCGGACTTCAGTGACCTTCTCTTTAACTGGGCTGGCCGGCTTAGCGGCTTGGGCGCTAGCAGCAGGAATGTCCTTGCCGGCGGCGGCCGGCTCAGTAAACTGGTCGAGCAGCTTTGCTCCGTCTAAACCCAGCAGGCTGGCGTATTGCCGGATGCAGCTTCTGACCAGGACCGGGTTTAAGCCTTGGAAATCATCGGCTTCAATCTTTTGCAGAGTCGCCTGGTCGACCTGCAGGGTTTGACTAACGGCTTCCAGGCTGAGCTGCTTGGCGCGGCGCTGTTTCTGTAGTTCTTTACCGATTGTCAAATTTTTGCCTCCTAAATGCTTCTGATTGGTCTTAGCCTATTTTACTTGAAAAAGGGCAAAAGCTAAAGGCAGATGCTTTTGCCAATGATTGTCAATGGCCGGCAAGCCCGGGATTCCACCTATTTCAATGGATGGGGGGATAGGGTTTGCCGGCCTCTTTTTACTTAAATTCGTAAAGTAAAAGCTTTTGCTCTGCTTTTTGCCAGTTGCTATTATGCGTAATTAACTGACACTGCTTTGAGTTGATATAATTTCTACTATTGGTCAGCACGTAATTGCCTAAGCCATCTGTCAGATAAACAGAATATCCATTGGACTTAAAGCCTTTTACATATCCCTTGACATGATTTCCTATCACACGAACGTAGTCATTCAGCTACAAGCCACATGCATATTTCGTGTTCTTCTCATTGCGCTTGGATGACATATTTGGCTGCTTTCTGCCTTTTCTTGCAGTTGCTTCGTGAAGTGACCGCTTCTTCTTGCGGAACTGGCTGATCATTGTCACCGTCAGCGGCATCTGACCAACTGACTTGATCCCGCTGATTGCGATTGCATCCATGAAGTGACCTTTTGGCAAAAGAAGGTTCTTGCGATCTACGTAGGTTTGCGAACCATATTGAAAGCTTGCTTCTGGGAAAGTCGTCATGATTCGCTTGCGCAGAATGTTCATGAACGTTGCTCCCTTCAGCTG
>NZ_KV793214.1:24873-47183 GCF_001808415.1 Lactobacillus sp. HMSC08B12
GGTAGACGATGTGGTGAACTACAAGCTTTATGCCTTCGCCATGCTTATGGCAGAGCTGGCAGGTGTACTCGTCACGTGCCAGCACGTAGTACTCATAGTTCTTCCAGTCCTTTAGACTGCCTTCTTGATACTGCTTGCCCGAAATGTCCGGGTTGACCATTTTGGCCATGTCAAACTTGCCTACTTCGATGTGAAGATCGGGACTTGGCAATACAGCCAGATAGCGCTTGATCCAAGCAATGTTGTGGCCTACCTTGCTTTTTACTGACGGCGGAAGCCACAAGCCGTCTCTCTTGCCATGCACTCTGTTTAAAAAGCGAGCCTGGCGATAGCGGGTCTTGCGGTTTCTTCTGCCTCTGCGGTAGATCTTGCGAGTGTACAGATTCGTGTGCATGTCCTGGCGAAGCTCTACCTCACTTTGGTGCAGCACCTTGTCTTTACTGACTACGGCAAAGCCAATATGCCTCTGCCCGGTGTCTATGCCAAGACTAACCTTCTGCTTATAGCCATACGAGCCATATTTCAGCTGGATGGTGAACGGATATTTCTTGACTACAAAGGCCTTGCCGCTTTTCAGCAGCAGTCTGGCCTTTCTTGGGCGGCATGGCATAAGAGGCTTGCCGTCCTTATTGAGCAGAAATACCCGGTTGGCATTTTCATGCTTCATGTTGTTCTCCTTTTCCTTAATGCAGGAAACAGTGATTCCTGCCGCTTGTCCGAATCAGGAGACCCAATCCGGATTCGCGTTGTTGCCCATCGACAATGTTATCCATGCTTGCTATGACTCCGGAGAATCTGGGCGATGCAGTTGACTGCCATGTTAACCTCATGACTGTTTACAGAGCTGCCACAGAGCCAAAGACTTGGGCATCATCAGTGGGTGTGATGACATGGATAACGTAGTTCCTCTATCCAGTCAGCCGAACCAGACTGGATAGCTTAGTCTAGACAATGAAAGCTGGATTCCTCCAGCCTCCCTATTGAAGACGTAGGACTTGAAACTTACGCTTCAAGCCCCTTACTTCAGTAAGGGGTTACCATTGACCTTGGATCTTTTACCAAAGGTTAAGATTTCTTTTACAAAAAAACTCAAAAATAAGGACTTTATAATCTTATTCGCCTTGGAAAGTGCCGGCTTCAACTTCCCTAATGAAGTCAGCCAGGTGCTTGTAGTAGACATCGGGGTTGTCGACCATGTGGTGGTGGCCGCCGTCAGGAGTAGTGACCAGGCGGGAGTTAGGAATCAGTTTCTGCATGGTTCTGGCCGTTTCCAGAGGCATGGTTTCCACTTCGCCAAAAGTCAGCAAGGTTGGCACCTTGATCTTTGGCAGTTCGCTTCTGAAGTGCCAGTCCTTCAATTTGCCCGTGATGACGAATTCATTGTCGCCCTGGAAGGCGTTGTAGACGGCCGTGCCGCCCAAGTTGCCCAGGTGGTAGAGCTTGGAAGGCTGCTTGCGGTCAACAAAGTTGATGTTCAGAATCTGCACGTCGTCCTGGTAGCGCTGGTTGGCGTAATCGTTCTTGGCTTCGCATTCGTGCATGAAGTCGATTTCGGTCTGCGGCAGGACTTCTTGCCGGCGGCGGTTGACCGCGGCCACGTATTCGTCGATGTCGTCAACCATGGAGGAGATGATGGCCCCCTTCAAGTGGTCTCCGTACTTAACCGCGTATTCCTGGACCAAAAGGCCGCCCCAGCTTTGCCCGATCAAGTAGAAGTTATCGATGCCCAGCTTTTGCCGGACTTCTTCAACTTCGTCCAGGAAGTATTCGTAAGTCAGGTACTTGTCCGCGATCTTTGGGTCGCTGTAGTCCGGCTGGTCAGAGTAAAGGGAGCCCAGCTGGTCGTACATGTGGACCTGGACGTTCAAGCCCTGCTTCTTTAATTGTTCAGCCGTATCTTCCCAGTATTCGTGGTTGCCGCCCGGGCCCCCGTGCAGGCAGAGCAGGTGGATGTCACCTGTCCCTTGGGTGTTGGTCCAAAGATGGTAGCCATTGTCCAAAGTCAAAATCGTCGTTCCTTGTTTCATTGGAAAAATCTCCTAACTATAACTATCTAGTTCATTATATGCCTTTATCTATTATATGCCTTATTTGCCTACTGGTTTTGGGCTGCCAGGAATTCCCGCATTTTTTCCAGTTCGGTGCTGGCCAAGTCCAAGGCACAGACGTTTTCAAAAAGGTGGCTGACTTCCTGCCCGCTTTCCGGGTCCTCAATGGTGAAGCCTGCTTCGTCTACCGCGGTCACGTAGCCCAGGTTTTCCCCGGCTAATTCATAGTCGTCAACGCTGACCAGTTGCTTTCCGGCTTTTTCAATCACTTCCCGGACAGTTGGGACATGGTCTAAGGACTGGGCTAATTTGCCCAAGTGGCCCGGATCAAAAATTTCATTTTTCTGGTTGTAGGCGACCAGGAAGCTGGAGAAGTCGATAGCCGCGGAATTTACTGATTCATGAACCACGTCTTCTCTGTTGACCAGGCAGATGGATTCTAATTGCCCATAGTCATTCAAGCTTTCAAAAAGCAGGAACTGGTCACTTTGGTCCAGGACCAGGCCCAAAAGGCAGCTGCCAAAGCGGGCGTCATCCAGCCAGTCCAGGTAAAGTTCAACTAAGCCGTAGGGATTCTGGCCGGCAAACTGCTCTTTAACCGCCTGGTACTTTTTCCAGAGCTTGTTTAAAGGAGCGTTTAATTCCAGGCTGGAGATGGCAGACAGGGGGATGACCAGGCAGAGAGGGTCCAGCTCGTAGTCGTCCCCGATCTGCTTCAGCTGGATTTCGGTTGGACCGGCTAAGGCGATGATGCCGGTGTAGACGATCCCGCTGGTTAAGGTGATATTGACGACCAGGTCCTTCTCCAGTGCGGCTTGGCTGGCCGCGCTAAGGCTGGTCAAAGGCGTCTTCAGGAGCTCCTGGTTGAGGGGCATGAGGGCGAAGGGGTCGGTCGACTTGCCTTCATCGATCAGGTGCTGGCAGTAGGCCAGGCTGGGGGATTCGTCGACGCTGGTCAGGATGTCCTGGTTATTGATGACCAAGACCCCGCCGGCATTGGCGTCGTCGTCCAGGCTGATGAGGGTGGCCGCGTCCGCGCTTTGGTAGACCAGGTAGCCCAGATAGTAGCTGCCGGATAATTGGTCGGCTTTGGTATGCAGTTCAACTAATTTCATTTATTTTGTCTTCTCGTTTCTTTCTAGTTTTTATTCTTTGTTTTTCCCGCTAGTCTTTCCGGTCTTTTTCTCTTTTTTAAAAAATTGTCACGCTTTGCCAAGAATCAGACTTTAGCAAGATTTTACTTTCTTAGGATTATCTTAATTATATCAATGCTGGCGGCAAAAATAGGAAAGATTGCTATAATGTTTATGAAAGAGAGGGATTATCCAATGTGTCTCAAATACGCACGGAAAAGCCAGGTAGCCCTGTTCAGCTTCCTGGCCGCCATCAAGGCCTGCAATGTTTTGTTCGTGGCCTACATGCTCAAGGTCATGCTGAACATTGCCTCTTCCGGCAAGGCTGATTACGGCCGCCTGGTCGGCTTCGCAGCCTTGACGGCCGGGGGCCAGCTTTTGTTCATGGCCAGCAATTTCTTCTATGAAACGACCAAAATGAACATCATCAGAAGCGTGAACATGACCTTGAAAGAGGCCAACCTCCGCTACCTGATCGACCAAAACAGCCTGGACACCAAGGACGGGCTGAGTTTCATGACCAACGACTTAAAGCAGATCGAAACCAACCGGGTCACGGCCCAGCTGGACATCATCTACCAAAGTTTGACCTTCGTGGGCTCTTTGGCCTTTGCTTTATATAACTCCTGGGAAATGACCCTGGTCTTTATCGTGGCGACTCTGGCTCCGGCCGGCGTGCAGATGATTACCAGCAAGATCATCACCAAGAAGTCCAAGATCTGGACCCAGAAGAACGCCGTCTACACCCAGTACGTGTCTGACAGCTTGAACGGGGCCCAGTCAGCCCGCCTCTACAACGTCCGCACTAATATCGTCAAGCGGGCGGTGGGTGCTGCCGGGGATATGGAAACGGCCCTTCGGAGCATGACCTTGACCCAGGCCTGGGCCCTGGAATTGATCTACTCAGCAGCGGAACTTTTCTGCTTCATCATTCCCTGCACGATCGGCGGGATCATGATGATGCAGGGGCGGCTGGCGGTTGGGACCCTGGTTATGATGGTCGACTTGGCCATCAACTTCATCAGCCCGGTGGTCACCTTGTTTAACGAATTCAACCAGGTCAAGTCAACCGTGCCGATGTGGCAGAGAACCCAGCGGGCCCTCAATTACGTGCAAAAAGACGACAATTACCCGGTCGACCACTTTGACGGCATGGAAATCCGGGACGTGGCCTACGTGACCAAGCACAGCAAGCGGCAGATTTTTGAACACGTGAACATCAAGATCAAGCCGGGGGAAAAGATCCTCTTGATGGCGCCGTCCGGCTGGGGGAAGACCACCCTCTTGCGCCTCATGCTGGGCATCTACACGCCAAGCCATGGTGAAATTTTAATCAACGGTGAAGAAGTGACGGGGGACTGGTACAAGGCCCACAACTTCTACTCCTACGTCAACCAGAAGCCTTTCATGTTTGACGACACCCTCCGCTTTAACGTGACTCTGGGCCGGCAGGTGGATGAAGAACAGCTGCTCATGGCCTGCCATGAAGCGGGCCTGGATGACCTGATCCAGGAAAACGGCCTGGACTACCCGGTCGGGGAGAACGGCAACAACCTCTCCGGCGGGCAGATCCAGCGGGTGGAAATTGCCCGGGCCCTCTTGTCTGGCCGGCCGATCCTGCTGGCTGACGAAGCCACCAGTGCCCTGGATCCCCGCCTGTCTTTGGAGATCCATGAGACTTTGCTGGGCAATCCGAAGGTAGCGGTGATCGAAGTCGCCCACAAGATTTCGGACGTGGAAAAGGCCATGTTCGACCAGATTATTGTTTTAGACAAAGTTAAGCCAGCCTAAGCTGGCTTTTTTTATTACTTTTATACAGCAAAATATATGTTAAAAAGCTTTTTGACTTAGTAAAAGCAAAATATATATTTTTGCACATATAAGAAATATGATATATTGCTCTTGCAAAGTAAGTGCTTACAGGATACAATGGACAGTGTAAGTAAGAAAACAAGAAAACAAAGAAAATAGTTTGTTGCAAGACTGAAGGAGACTGAATTATGGCAGAACCAAAATGGCTGCAGGACATGAACCCTGAAGAATACTTGAAGGAAGATTTTGAAGCAACTGGCCACAGCCGCTACACTGTTGACGGCTTGGAAAAGAACGACCCTGAATGGCTGGACAAGGCAGCTGCCAAGGTTAATGCTGCTGAAGGCGATGACTACGTTAAGCTGGACTCAGGTTTGCTGACGGTTAACCAAATCAACTGGATGCTCCGCAACACTTTCGGTGAAATGACTTACGTGGACGACAACAACCAATTCCTGTGGTACAACCGTCCGCAAGACCCTAACTACAAGATGAAGGCCGGCCGTGTGCCAGCCCAAGTCGGTAACACTATGGGCGCCGTTCACCCGGACATCCGTGACGTTATCCCAACTGCCAAGAAGGTTGTTCACGCCCTGCGGACCAAGGAAGGCGGCCATGACGAAGTTTGGATGCCAGTACCAACTGGTAACTTGACTGAACTCGTTTTGCACTACTACAAGAGAGTGGAAGACGAAGAAGGCAACTACATGGGTATCTACGAATGGGTTCAAGACATCTACCCATTCGTGAAGTACTTCTGCGAATCAACTGGCCAGAAGCTGGTTGTTGACCCAGACGCTGCAACTGGCGCAACTTACCGCCGCAACTCTGACCCAGACGCTAAGACTGGTCCTTCAACCAAGGCAGCTGCTGCCAAGGAAGAAGCAAAGCCAGCTGAACCAGAAGCAACTAGCGGTGCATCCCACCACTAATCAAAGCATTTTTTGCGATCATACTAGTATTAAAGACCAGCTCAAGGCTGGCCTTTTTTTGGTCAATTTTTGGCATGGAAGCAGCGGCTGCAAACACTTATACTAGTAGTTATAGATGCTTTTTTGGATGTGAGGATAAAAAACGACGCAATACTTAGTTTTTGACA
The DNA here is from genome assembly GCF_001808415.1 of Lactobacillus sp. HMSC08B12. NCBI lineage: Bacteria > Bacillati > Bacillota > Bacilli > Lactobacillales > Lactobacillaceae > Lactobacillus > Lactobacillus sp. HMSC08B12. The sequence goes on from NZ_KV793214.1 coordinate 30,966, forward strand.
TTGGCGGAACCAACGTGAAGTACGCCTTGATGGATAATGAAGGGCAGCTGCTGGAAAAGGGGAAGCGGACAAGCGCGGACAATCTGGACGACTTTGTCGCCGCCCTGTATGAAGTCGGCGACCAGTACAAGGGCAAGTTTACCGGGATCGCGGTCTGCGCGCCAGGGAAGATCGACACGGAGAAAATGATCATCCACTATGGCGGGGCTTTGACCTTTTTGGACGGCTTAAACCTGGAAGAGACGCTGGGGTCCAGATACGGGGTAGCGGTTAGCGCGGAAAATGATGCAAAGGCGGCAGCCTTGTGCGAGCAGTGGCTGGGCGAACTCAAGGGAGTTGATATCGGAGCGGTGATGACTCTGGGCACTGGCGTTGGCGGCGGGATCGTCGTTGGCGGCAAGCTTCTGCACGGGAGCAGCTTCCAGGCTGGGGAACTTAGCTGGATGATCACGAACCAGGAAGCTGGGCTTAAGGAAATGGCTGCCTATACTGGTGCCCGCTGCTCAGCTGTCAGAATGGTGGAAAGGGTCAACCAGGAGCTGGGCAATGAAGACCTTGCTGACGGTTTGGCGGCTTTTGCAGCCATCAAGTCCGGCAATGAAGAGGCAGGCAAGATCTTCCGCCAGTACTGCTTGGATGTAGCCGTGATGATTTTGAACCTGCAGACCGTGATCAACGGGGAAAAGGTTGTGATCGGCGGCGGGATCAGCGCCCAGGAAATCTTGATCGAGGAGATCCGCCGACAGTTCGGGGAAATCTTGCAGGACAACCCGATTTTGGGCCAGCAGGTAATTCCGCCGGAAATCGTGGCGGCCAAGTTCAGAAATGATACCAACCTCTACGGTGCTCTCTTTGCCTTATTGCAGGGGATGCAAAAGTAGCGGGAAAATTTTTAGCTGAATATAGAAAAACCTGAGCTCATATTGATGTGAGCTCAGGTTTGTTATTGTCGGATAATTAGATTTTTTACTTCGTAAACCAGTAATTAAAGAACCAGTCATAAGGAACGGATAAAAGATAGATGTAGGTTAAGTTGATAGCAACAACCATAATAGGTCCTGCATATGGCTTAGTGAATTTGCCATAGCGTAATATAAAAAGAATTATGGCTGAACCAAGCACATCGAAAGCTAAACCTGCAGTCATCACCCGTAAAAGGGTTAAAGCAATGAATCCGGCAACTAGGACAACTACAGTGATCCAGAAGAGGACTGAAAACTTGCTCGTCCAGATTAGGATGGCAGCCAACAAAAGGGCAATAGACACAATGATTAGAGCCCAACCAATGGTAAGGCTTTCGAAATCGGTTTGAAAGCCAACGGAGTGTGCTCCCATGAACCAGATTAGAACTGCCTCGATCAGAAACATCAAGCAGTTGACCGCTTTAATAATTGTTGAAAGAACTTTTTCTGTTTTTGTCATGGTAGATCACTTCCAACTGGTAATCTGATGTAGATAACTTGCTTTGAAGTCACCTTGGAAATTACCGACAAAAGTAAATGGGTGGACGATATGCCAATTATTATAAGTTTTAAGTGTGCCCTTTGGTAAAACTTTGTAGTAAGCGTAGTAAACGTATTTTGAGCAGTAACTATCCTTCATGCTATATAAGCCAGATTGAAAGCCGTATTTTGGCCGATCTTTAGGATTTTTGTACAAATGACGGTAAGCGTAGGTGGAAGCTGCATCTGCATAGTGTGGATGCTTTTTGATGCGGTATACGTCGACGTACTTACCTTTACCAGTATGTTTTTTAAAAAACGATTCCTTGCTGGGATGTTCAACAGTTCGGTTAGGTCCCGGCATTTCTAAAATGTAGTTGGCTGACGTTGCAAAAGCAGCGTGACCGGCAAAGATACCAGCACTATCTGTTCCGTGACAAACTAAGATATCTCCGGCTTTCATGCTATACCCACTTTTTGCAGCGATAAATGATGAAAAGATGGAATAACCCTTTCCTTTGCTTTGTGAATTGTCTGCAGAAATGGTGTCGGGATGATCATTATTCGGATTGCATGAAACAAAATAGTTTTCATCTGCGACATATTGTTCAAAAGAAGTCCCGGGATCCACTTCAACGTATTTCAGATACATCGGAAATGCTTCTGTACTGCAGTATTTTACGAATTCTGCTTCGGAACTGTTACTTTCAGTAAGAATACCTTTACTTACACCTTGCCGGTAGATAGACGCAAAGACTTCGGAATTAGCCGTGGTGTCAGCATCCGCATTAACCGGATGAGCGAAAAACAAGGATGCTGAGAGTAATAACAGCCATGTTAAAAGCTTCTTCATGATTCGACCTCCACTTTTCAGTAAACGAATTTTGACAAATCGATTCATCAACCATATGATAACGCTTTTTTCACGGAAAGAGTACATAAATAACGAAGATTAGTTGTTTGCCATAAATGTGCGTAGATATAATAAAGTGTCCGCGCAAGGTGGGGGATTGCCTGAGTCACATATAGGCACTCGGTCATAACTTTTCAGCGGCGAAGCTATACTATGTGTGGCAGGGTTATTTTATAAGGTCTGAAAAGGCGGAAAATTAATTATCTTAAAATTCAGAGCGCAAATTTTGCTTATCAAAGCAGGGAAAAGTCAGATGGCATCAAATTTTTACAGATGTTTAAAAGAAAAAAGCAGTTGACCAGTGCAACTGCTTATTTCTACTGCTTAAAATTCCTGGTGCTGGTTAGGGTCGCGGTCGGGCCGGCGGCCATCTGCCTTGTCCAAGTCCGTCAAGGCAGTTACTTCATCTTCAGTTAAAGTGAAGTCAAAAATATCCAGATTGCTCAACTGGTGCTGGCTGGAGGAGGCCTTTGGAATTGGTACTACCCCCAGTTGGATTTCCCAGCGCAAAATTACTTGAGCCGGGCTCTCACCGTACTTGGCGGCCAGCTTTTGAATCAAATCTTCCTGGAAAACTTCCCCGGCCCGCATGAGCGGACTCCAGGCTTCCGTAACGATCCCATGCTCATTGTCATAAGCCCGGACGGCGCGGCTGGACCAGTAGGGATGCAGCTCTACCTGGTTGACGGCTGGCGTAACCCCGGTTTCCTTAATCAAGCGGTCGATATGCCCTGGTTCAAAATTCGATACCCCAATCGACCGGACCAAGCCAAATCTTCGCGCGTCGATCAAGGCCTGCCAGGCTTCTACATAGCGGTCTTCCAAAGGATTTGGCCAGTGGATCAGGTAGAGGTCAAAATAGTCCAGCCCGCTTCTTAAAAGCCCTTCTTCCAGTTCGTTAATCGCGGACTTGTATTCGTGGTGGGCTCCCGGCAACTTTGAGGTCACGAAAAGCTGACTTCTTTTAACAGAGCTGCTTCTGATTGCCTTGCCCAGGGCCCCTTCGTTTTCATAGCGGGCGGCTGAGTCCAGGAGCCGGTAGCCGTTTTCAATTGCCTGGCTGATCGCTTGGACTCCTTGGTAGCCCTTGATCTTGTAAGTCCCAAAGCCGATCTTTGGAATCTGGCTTCCGTCATTTAGCTTGAATTCTTCCATAATTTTTTTGCCTTTCTATTAGATAAGTATTGCTTGCTTTTTCTCTCAATTATAGGTCAAATCTTTTGGTTTCCGGGAAAAATCCTCTAAAATAGTTTTAGTTTAAAAAGCGAGGAAAAGAAATGGCAAAAAAACGCAGGCGCAAGAAGCGCCAAAATACCAGCCTGCTGTCGGTCGCTATCGCCGCGGTGGCAATCATTTGGGGCGTCTACACCAAAGGCGGCCAGGAAAATTTAACTAGTTCCAGTTCCAGCAGCACGTCATCAAGCGCAGTCAGCTCGGCCCAAACGGCTAAAACCGTCTACGGGGGCTTAGCCAAGAGCGACTACCAGAAATTAGCCCAGGAGACTTTTAAATCCGGAGGCAAGGGCTGGCGCTATGTTAACAACAACCACTCCACCCTGGTGAAAAGCGCCTGGAAGGTCAATCGGGTTATCTACTCCAACCTGGACAGCCAGAACCGGACTTCCAGCTCCAACACCGCTTTTTTGGAGAAGCGGAACGTGGCTAACGACTCCTTAAGAGTAAGGCAGTACGTTCAGCCAACTGGCTGGCACTCCAACCGGCAAAACGGGACCCAGATCTACAACCGGGGCCACCTCATTGCCTACTCAGTTTCCGCCGGTATCGACCAGGACGGCAACTATAACCCCAAGAACCAGTCCGGTGACCAGAACAACCCTAAGAACCTTTTTACCCAGTCAGCCTTCTCCAACCAGAAGATCCAGACGATTTTTGAAAGCAAGGTCCGGTCAGCTTTAAGAAGCGGGAAAAAGGTCATCTACCAAGCAACGCCAATTTTTAAAGGCCGGGAACTCATGGCCCGGGGGATCAACCTCCAGGCAGTTTCCACCGACGGCAGCCTGGATTTCAACGTTTACATCTACAATGTGCAGCCGGGCTACCAGTTTGACTACGAAACCGGCCGGGCAAAGATCGACCGCGGCATGCAGGTCAGCGAATAGAAAGAAGGAAGAAAAATGCGCGACAACTGTACAACCATGCTGGTGGGCAAGAAGGCCAGCCTTGATGGGTTTACGATCGTGTCCAGAGACGAAGACTACGACCAGGGCTTTAACGAAAAGCGCTTTGTCTACTATCCAGCTAAAAATTATGACGAGCTCTTTGTCTCCAAAGGAACCGGCGTTGAAATTCCCTTAAAGGGAGAAGGCTGCGGCTTCACCGCCGTCCGCGACGCCGTAGAAGACTACGGCCGCTTTGACGAGCAGGGGATCAACAGCTACAACGTGGCCATGAGCGCAACGGAAAGCGAGGCCAGCAACCGCCGGGTCTTAGGCCATGATCCTTTTGTCAAAAACGGGATCGGGGAAGACTCCATGCTTTATTTGGTCCTGCCTTTCATCAAGACGGCCAGAGAAGGGGTTGAGCGCCTGGGCCGCCTGGTGGAACAATATGGTTCAAGCGAAAGCAACGGGATTGCTTTTGGCGATGAAAATGAAATCTGGTACATGGAAACCGGGGCCGGTCATCAGTGGGTTGCCCGCCGGGTGCCAGATGACAGCTATGTCGTGGCACCAAACATGATGATCATCGGGGAAATCGACTTTGATGACCCGGCCAACTACATGTATTCCACTAATCTCCGCCAGTTCGTCAAGGACCACCACTTGAATCCTTCTAAGAATGGCAGCTTTAATTTCCGGGAGATTTTTGCTCCAAGAGACCAGGACGACCTCCGCTATAACACTCCCCGGATGTGGTATGGGCAAAAGCTCTTTAACCCGGAAGTGGGTCAATCTATCGATGACTTGGACATGCCGTTTTGCCGGGTGCCGGCCAAGAAGATTGCCATCGAAGACGTGCAATTTTACTTGAGCAGCCACTACGAAAACACGGAATACGATTACTTGACCAAGGAAGAAAGCCCGGTTAAGAATGCCTACCGGCCAATTTCTGTCACGGTGTCGCAGGAATGCTCCATCATGCAGATCAGAAGTGACCGGCCAGAAGGCTACAAGGCCATCCAGTGGCTCTGCTTCGGCCTTTACGCGGCCGCGCCTTGGGTGCCTTTCTACACTAATATCAAGGACACCCCAGCCAATTACCAGATCAAGACCGGCCAGGCTGACCCAACTAATAGCGCCTACTGGCTCTACAAGTGCATCCAGGCCTTGCTGGAAGGTAAGCAGCAGGACTGGCAGAGAAAGCTCCGGGCCTTCCAGGCTGACTGCCAGAGCCTGGCGATCCAGCACGTCGACGAAACTGACCGGGCAGCTGAAAAGTTAAGCCAAACAGAATTAGCCGGCTTTTTGACAGAAGCCAATGATCAAATTGCCGCGGAGATTACGGCCAAGGGCAAAGACCTTTTCGACCAGCTGGTCAAGGACAATCTCAACAACTCGATTTACAAGTACCGGCCCTAATTTCCGGCAAAAAATAGTACAATAGGAATGTTGTAAGTTTTTAATGTAAAGTAAGAAATCGTAAGGAGTTTTTTATGGAAAAAGAGATGACCTTAATTAGCGCCAAGGGTAAGTTAAAAGGAATTTGGGGTGAAGCCGTCAACCCGATCGAAGGGATGACCCCCTTGGTAATTTTGGCTAAGACCGGTGACAAGGACCAGGCCTATTGGCTGAGCCGCTACTTAAACGACGCCGGCATCCTGACCTTCACCTTTGAAGCAGAAGATGCAGCCAGCGCCATCAGCGGCTACCACCTGGCCTTTGACGAACTTAGAAACGATGACCGGGTGGCCAGCGAATACATCGTCTTTGCCGGCTACGGGGAAGCGGGCAACGCTGCAGCTGTTGCGGCTAGTGAAATCGGCCGGTCAGTCCGGGGGATCTTTTTAATGTCACCAGTCATCAAGGACTGGAACAAGATCAAGGGCTACCAGGGCCGCAGCTACATTGTTGCCGGCAGCGATGACGACCAGGCGCCTTTGGCCAGCCTGGAAATGATGGCCAAGAAGCTGAAGCAGGGCGAACTTTTGCAAATGCGGGGCGCTGGCCACGACTACCGGGAAGAAGACTGGGAAAGAGCAGGGATGCTGCTCAGAACCTGGGTCTTGACTGGCCTTAACTAAGAAACTGTAAAGCAGAAAAAGAGAAGAAGGCAAAGCATGACAGAAGTAAAAATTGTGCAAGTTAGTGAGAAAGATTTGCCAGAGTTGATTGCCATCAGCCGGGAAACTTTCGCGGATACTTTTGGCAAAGACAACAGCCCGGAAGATATGGCCAAGTTTTTGGACGAAAACTACAATGAAGACAAGCTTGGGGGAGAAATGGCAACTCCGGGCAGCTTCTTTTACTTCTTAAAAGCGGACGGGGAAGTTGCCGGCTACTTGAAGCTGGACGTTGACGACGCCCAAAACGAAGAGGTCGACCCAAACGGCCTGGAAATCGAGCGGATCTACCTGCGGAAAAGTTTCCAGCACCGGGGCCTGGGCAAGCAGCTCTTTGAGTTCGCGGAAGAAAAGGGCCGGGAATGGGGCAAGTCTGTCCTCTGGCTGGGTGTTTGGGAGCACAACGAAAACGCCAAGAACTTCTATGCCAGCCGCGGTTTGACCCGGTTCAGCGAGCATGTCTTCGTTCTTGGCGATGACCGTCAGACAGATTTTTTGTTAAAGAAGGCTCTGGTCTAGTCCTGGCTGATTAACCAGTCAGACAATAGCTCTTGATACTTGGCATTTTCCTGGACAAAAGGCATGTGGCCGCAGCCGGCAAAGAGCTCCCAGCGGGCATTTGGCAAGTGGTCGTACATGCTTTTAGCCACTAGGGGAGTGCACAAGTCGTCAGTGCCGCTGGTAATCAAGGCCGGCAAGTCCAGGTCCTTTAAGCGGTCAGTGTACTCATAGCCGTGCAGGTTGCCAATCGGCGTATATTCATTAGGGCCCCAGCCGGTCAAGTAGGCCAGGCTGCCGCCCTTTTTTTTGCGCAAAACTGGCTCCGGCAGGTCCGGCGTGAGCTTGATGGCGTGCTGGTCCATGAAGTGGGCATTGGCCGCCTGGTAGGCCGGGGAGTCGTAGTTGCCAGTTGTTTCAGCTTCCTTGATAGCGGCCTGCTCGCCTTCTGGCAGGTACTTGATTAAGCGGTGCAGTTCCTGGCTCCAAAGCTTGGCGGAGGCTAAAGTGGAGGAGAGGATTAGGCTCTTGACCCCTTTAGGCTGGTAGTCGCACAGGTAGATCAAAGCCAGCATCCCGCCCCAGCTTTGCCCCAAAAGGTGGATCTGGTCAAGGCCCAGCTGCTCTATGACATTTTCCAGCTCCTTGACCCAGGTTTGGGCCGTGTAGGCCGTTTCCGCCTGGTCGTCGGGGATGCTGGAGTTGCCGCAGCCTAATTGGTCATACATGATGACCTGGCGGCCGCTTTTTTCAGCGACTTGGTCGAGGACTTCAAAATAGTTGTGACTGCTGCCGGGCCCGCCGTGGAGGAGGAGGAGCGGGGCGCGGTCAGTAGCCTCGCCCACGATCCGGCAGTAGGTTTGCCAATTTCCAAATGGAAGATATTTTTCTGTGATTTGCATCTTTTTTTCCTACTTTTAAAGAAACTTCATTTCAAAAAATGGTATCATGAATAATGAGTAAAATTAAGGTGGGGACAGCAATGATTAAGCAACAAATTTTTCCAATTGAAACAGACTTTAACTGGTATGACGTCAATGGCTTGAACGAAGCTGACAGCCGGCGCCTGCAGACAGAGTTTTATTTTACACCGGAAATCATTTCCTACGTTTCCGACCGGCATGAACGGCCCCACTACGACTACGACCAATATACCGACACCCACCTGCTAGTCTATGACGTGCCAGTCTGGCCAACGACGACCATCAAGCACTTCACTTCCCGGCCAATCACTTTTTTGCTACAGGACAAGAACCTCTTTTCTTTCCATACGATTGAGACCAGCTATGTTTTTGACGAGTTCAATGATCCCAAGGTTTTGCGCCGGCTCTCACACGCCCAGGATGTGACGGAACTGCTGGTGACTTTTTTGATGTATGCTTCCCAGTACTTCCAGCGGGCCATCACCCAGCTGGATGCTGAACGCAACGACCTAGACGTCAAGCTGAGCGATGACATCGACAATAAGGACCTGGTGGAGTTGTCCAATATTGAAAAGAGTCTGGTCTACCTGTCCAGTTCAATTCAGACTGACCAGATGATGCTGCGCAGCCTGCAGCACTCCCGGCTGACTTTTTCCAAAGCGGCCAAGGAAATGCTGGACGACGTTTTGATTGAATCCAGCCAGTCTTCAGAAATGGTGCAGATTTCCCGGCAGGTTACCAAGACTTTGTCATCGACTTCCAACAACATGTTGAACAACAACCTGAATGACACCATGAAGTTCCTGACGGTCTGGTCCATCGTTTTGACCATCCCGACCATTTTGACTGGTTTTTACGGGATGAACGTGAAGCTGCCGGTTATCGGGGCCAGCTATGACTGGATAATCATTATTTTGATCACCGTCCTTTTGATGGTCTGGCTGATCTTCTTCATGCGTAAGCACCATCTTTTCTAAAGGAATTAAGAGCTAGAAACAAGGAGCTTTAATGAAGAACAATATTGTAGTCGGGGCTTTGATCGCCTCCCTACTGGCTTTTGTCGTGTACACCAGGACCAACAAGGATGCTGAAATGCGGAAAGTCACGGTGGTGCAGGTAAAGAAGTCCGGCAAGGTCAAAAAGATCATTTCTTCCACTGACAAGGAACCGAATGTCAATTCCATTGAATATGACAACCAGGTCAAGAGCAGCAAGGGCAGTGACAAGCAGTTGGTCAAGGCAATTAAGAAGGCTATGGGCCAGGACGTCAGCTACCAGGTGGCGGCTTATGACTTGAATAAGAGCAGCCATTTCGCGGAAGTGACCAACACCAAGAGCGGCCAGGATTCCCAGAAGATTTTTTACCTCTATCTTTTGATCGCCCTTTACGCCCAGGAAAAGTCCGGCAAGATCGGGGCCAGCACGACTATCAAGGTTACCAAGGCTGACAAGGCCGGGACAAGTACGGCGATCGCGGTCGGGATCAGCTATGGGCCAAGCTACTTGCGCGAGCAGATGCTGAAGGGCAACAAGACCGCGGCTAACGCGCTTTTGCGGACGATCGGGACTAAGCAGGTCAACAAGATCCTTAAGCAGCTGGGGGCCAGCCAGACTAAAGTAACGGGGACCTTCTCTAAATCCGTGGTCGGCAAGACGACAGCCAGTGACCTGGCCAAGATCATGGTTTCCATCTACCAGGGCAAGCTGGTCGGCAGCTACAACCAGCAGGTTCTGACTGCTATGACAGGGAAGACCAAGCTGGCCAGCAAGGCCAAGGGGACCATCTACCAGTATGCTGATGGCAGTTTAGAGGTCGCCTTGATCAGCAATAACGGCCACAATTACGTGGTTAGCGCCTGGTCCAGCAAGACTGATGACTTTGCTTCCTTGGGGCAAGCCGTTAAGCAAGTCATCGAAAAGTAAAGACGGAGCAAACTGAACAGAAGAAATGAAAAACGACTCTACAGCCAGACAGTAGAGTCGTTTTGTGTTTTCTTGCGTTTACGTGGTTTATAAGTTTTCGTAGCCAGCCACATATACCAGGCGAATTGGAATTCTCCGACCATAATGCAGATAGCCAGCAGCAGGAAGGTTACTACGAAAGGATTGATGCTGCTGCCGTCAGCATAATGAAAATTGAACATGAAAACATTTAGATAAATCAGTAAACTGAACCAGTAAAAGTTTGCGAACCACCAGATTTTCATTTTTAGTTTTCATCTCCCATCTGAATATATGATAGCGCTTTTAGGAACCGCTTTCAATAGAAAATGGGATTAATTTACAGAGTGTAGATTGAAATCTTCAGTTAGTAGTTATATAATTGCTACAGTTGAAAGGAAAAGGGTAGTAATTATGACTCAAAAAAGAACTTTGGACTTGGACAAGGTCCTGGCCAAAGCCACGGAAATGATTGAAAGCCGGGGCTTAAGCGAGATGACCATGCCAAATCTTGCCAAGGCTCTGGGCGTTCGCAGCCAGTCACTCTATCATTACGTGAAGAACCGCTCGCAACTTCTGTCGCTGGTCGCGGCCAGCCGGATCCGCCTGCTCTACCAGGACCTGCTCAAGCAGCTGGTCGGTTTGTCAGGCCACGAAGCATTGTTTAAGTTTGCTGACGTGGTCCGCGACCGCCTTTTGGAAGACCAGGCCCTGGCGACCCTCCTTTACCACGTGGATGAATTTTCTGATGATTTAGAAGTGGTTAAAGAGGTGGTCAAGATCCTGGACTTAGGGGACCAGCTGCAGGTGGACACTGAACACGTGGTTTCCCAGCACGCCTTGGTTGGCGCGGTCCTGGGCTACGTCTTCCTGGACCGGTTTATAGATGGCCAGGAAAAGGTGGAAAGTCCGCGAGAAGCAGAGGAGAACTATCACGAAATGATCTGGCGGCTGGTTTCGCCCAACGTCCAGCAGTCAAATGCCTAGTTTAGTAGACTGATTGTAAAAGACAAAGAAAGGAAAAAGAACATTGAAGAAGTTACTGAAGAACCATCTCGGCGCTTTGATCGCCTGGGTGCTCATTCTGGTGATTTCTTTGGTTGCCCTGCCAAACGTTGAATCACTGACGAGAGCGCACAGCGAAATCTCCCTGCCAAGCAACGTGGAAAGCGAAGCAGCCAAACTAATCAAGAACGAATGGGGCAGTAAGAAAAAGAATACTTATGAAGTCGCGGTTGTTTTCAACAAGAAATCCGGTAAGCTGACCGAGACCGACCAGGGCAACATCGAAGCCTCAATCGACCGCTTGACTAGCAACCAGAAGAAATACGGCATCAAGGACTACCTGGCGCCGCAAGACAACATCGCGACCAAGAAGCTGCTCAAGTCTAAAGACGGAACGACTTGGGTCATGCAGATGAACATCGCCAAGAGCCACGGGACCATCTCCCAGGTTAACGACGAGATCAACAAGGCTGTCAAGACCAGTGGGGTAAGAACCTACGTCACTGGTGCAGACGTCCTCAACAATGACTTTACCAGCTCGATCCGAGAAGGGATCAAGAAGACGGAACTGATCACGGTGGTTTTCATCTTCATCGTGTTGATCATCGTCTTCCAGTCACCGGTTGTCCCGCTCGTGTCACTTTTGACGGTTGGGGTTTCCTTCCTGGTTTCCTTCTCAATCGTGACCAACCTGGTCAACCAGGTGAACTTCCCGTTCTCCAACTTCACCCAGGTCTTCATGGTGATTGTTTTGTTCGGGATCGGGACCGACTACAACATTCTGCTATATAACCACTTTAAGGAGGACCTGGGCAATGGCCTGGGGGTGGCTGAAGCCACGAAGGACTCGATCAAGAAGGCCGGCCGGACTATTCTTTACTCCGGCTCCTCAATTCTGATCGGTTTCTCCGCTTTGGGCTTAGCCAACTTCTCAGTTTACCGGTCTGCTTCCGGCGTTGCTGTCGGCGTTCTGGTCCTCTTGATCGTCCTCTTGACTTTGAACCCCTTCTTCATGGCCACTTTGGGCAAGAAGATGTTCTGGCCAAGCAAGGAATTCGCCGGGGAAAACCCAAGCAAGATGTGGCATGGGATTTCCAGCGCTACTTTGAAGCGGCCCGTTGTCTTCTTGGCAGCTGTAGCGGTTGTCGTTACACCATTCTTCGTTACTTACTCTAACGTTTTGAACTACGACGACACGGCGGAAATTTCAGATTCAGTACCTTCTAAGCAAGGGCTGAACCTGGTGCAAAAGCACTTCTCTAAAGGGATGGCCATGCCGTCATACCTTTACATCAAGAGTGATCACACGCTCGACAATGAGAAGGACTTGAAGCTGATCGACGAATTGACGCGGAAATTGCGTAATTCTGAAGGCGTGGACAAGGTTATGTCCGCGACTGAGCCATACAACGAAAAGATCAAGCTGCTCTACGTTAAGAAGCAGCTGAAGTCAGTTACCGACGGTACCGCCAAGTTGGAAAAGGGTGTCGGCAAATTGACTAAGGGCAGCGAGCAGGTGACCAGCGGGGCCAAGAAACTGGCTAACGGGGCTGACCAGCTCGACGAAGGCACTGGCACTTTGAGTGACGGGGCCAAGGACCTGTACACGGGGACGGTTAAGCTTTACAACGGTTCAATCGCTCTCTACGACGGGGCAGGCACCCTCTTTAACGGGACCAAGACCTTGTCAGTTGGTGCAGACGCCCTTTACTCCGGCACTAGAAAGCTGTCCAGCGGGGCCAACACCTTGTCTGCTGGTACCCAGAAGCTGAAGAGCGGGACCAGCTCCCTGGCCAGTGGTTCAAAGACTCTGGCTAACGGGACCGGCTCTCTGGCAACTGGCGCAAACAGCCTGTACACTGGCACTCAGACCTTGACCAATGGCGCCAAGGACCTGACGGCCAACATGAACACCTTGGTTGCCGGCCTTGACCAGCTGAAGAGTGAACTGTCAGCCGAATCTGGTTCATTGGACACTAGCAAGCTTGACCAATTGTCATCAGGCTTGACCGCCTTGAACGAAGGCTTGCAAAGATTGAACAGCAAGGTCAGCCAAATCAGCGTGCCAAACATTGACACTTCCAAGATCTCCAGTCTGGTTAGTGGCTTGCAAAGTTTACAAGGCCAAGTCTCAAACTTGAAAAAAGGCTTGACTGATACACAGTCAGGTCTGACTACTGCTGGTACTGGCTTGGGAACTGCAAGTGCCGCAGCTGGCAGTCTGGCAAGCTCAATCAGCAAGGTTTCAGACCCAACTTTGAAGGCAGAACTGCAAAAGGAATTAGAAACCCTTAACAGTGGTCTGTCTTCTACCAAGAGTGGTTTGGGTACTGCAGGCAGCGGCTTGACTACTGCCGGTACTGCCGCAACCAACATGAATAGTGCCGCTTCCGGCATTCAAAGTGCCGCCGGCAGTCTGGGCAGCAGCACTTCTGCAGCTTCCACGGCCGACTTGAGCACGGAAGTTCAGCAATTGCAGGCAATTGTGTCCCAGCTTGCTTCGGGCTCCAATGATTTGAGTACTCAAGCAGCCAGTGGGATCAGTAGCTTGAAGTCTGGCTTGAGCAAGATTGGCGAGATGCAGTCGGGAGTTGACGCTCTTGCAGCTGGTGCTCACAAGCTTTACACAGGTTCAAATTCACTTTACAGTGGATTGAGCGAGGGTATGGCTGGTGCTTTAGCTCTTTCACAAGGTGCTAACCAAGTCAACTCTGGTGCTTCTGCTGTAGCCAGCGGCGCCAGTCAAGTCAACTCCGGCGCTGGCCAGGTTAACTCCGGTGCCGGCCAACTGGCTACTGGTTTGGCCAGCGGCGTCAGCGGAGCGGCTCAACTGGCTAACGGCGCAAGCCGCTTGACCAGCGGTGCCGGCCAACTCCAATCTGGTGCCAGCCAACTGCAAAACGGTCTGGCGCAAGGCGTCAACGGCTCCAGCCAACTGGCTGAAGGGGCTGACAAGCTGCAGTCCGGTACCAGCCAGCTTTCCAGCGGCGCAAGCAAGCTCGCTGAAAAGACGCCAGCCATCACCAGCGGCTTGACTGCCGTCAACAACGGTCTGGTTTCCGCCGGCTCATACTTGAACGGCCTGCGCAAGTCCAAGGCCTCTGACACCTTCTACGTGCCAAGCTACGTCTTGAAGCACAACGCCGACCTGCAGAAGTCCCTCATGGTCTTCCTCAGCCCGGACAAGAAGAGTGCTATGATCATCATCATCCTGGACAGCAACCCAAGTTCTGAAAGTGCCGCAAAGCACTCACAAGCTTTGAGCGCTATGGCCCGCAAGTCCCTCAAGGGGACCGACCTGGGCAAGGCTGAAGTCGAAATGGGCGGGCAAAGCTCAACCATCGAAGACACCAAGAACACGGCCAGCGGTGACTTTACCAGAACTATGGCAATCATGCTGATCGGTGTCGGCATTGCCTTGATCCTCGTCACCCGGAGTCTGCTTCAGCCGATCTACATCCTGGGGACTCTGCTTTTGGCCTACATCAGTTCTCTGTCAATCACCCGCTGGGTTGTCAGCGGCGTGATGGGCCGGAGCACCCTGGCTTGGAACGTGCCGTTCTTTACCTTCATCATGTTGATCGCCCTCGGGGTCGACTACAGCATCTTCGTCATGATGCGCTACCGTGACGGCGATCCGCATGCCTTGCCTAGCGCAAGAATCCTGAAGGCATGTACGGCTATCGGGACGGTTGTCATCTCAGCCGTCGTCATCCTGGGTGGTACTTTCGCGGCCTTGATCCCATCAGGCGTGCCAACCTTGATCGAAGTGGCCATCGGGGTCATCATCGGTCTGGCTATCCTGATCTTCCTGATGCCGATCAACCTGTCTGCTTCAACCAAGCTGACCTACGAAGGCTTCCCATGGCCTAAGTGGGCAGGCCGCAAGAAGGGCCTCAGCTTCGGCAAGAAGTCTTAAATGAAAGCTAAATAATGCATTAAGAACCCGTCATCTTTGGCGGGTTCTTTTTTGCCTCCGGAAGGAAAATGCTATAATGTGGAAAAAGAAACACTAGCAAAGGACGATTACTATGAAAAAGTGTCCCAACTGTGGCCAGGCTCTGACTGGCCAGGAAAAGGCCTGCCCAAACTGTGGATTCAATGTGGAAAAATACCGCCGAGACTACTTTACGGAAGAAGCAGTAGAAGAAAATGTTGAAAGAAGAGAAGCTAAGCGGGAAGAAGCTGACCGGTCTTTAGAAAAAGAGCCAGTTGACAAGCTCAGCCGGTCCGCCTACCAGCAAAAGCAGGAACGGAATGCCTTTACCGGCAACTCAACCGCGGAAAAAATGCTCCAGTGGATGAGAGACAACACCACGATCGCCTTCTTGGTCGGCGTGGGTCTTTTGATCATCATGAGCTTCTCCCGGCCCCTGGGCTGGACGGCTTTTGCCGTCTCCATGGCTCTACTCATCTGGACCGGCCACCGGGACTCCCAGGGCGAATACACGGCTGACCGGAACTTGACTGAATATATCCGGAACGGGGCTTCTAAAATCTTCAATGCCTTTGACGACAAGGAAAGCAAAATTGAAGAGAAGAGTGAAGACTTCACCCAGGCCCACCCGAAATTTGAAGCCAAGGTGGAAAAGGCGAAAAAGAAGACCAAGAAGCCCCGGAACTTCGGCATCATCCAGCTCTCCATCCTCTTGACCAGTTTGATCACCCTGGTCCTGCTTTTCCTGGGGACAGGCTTCGTGACCTCCAGCAGCAAGCTGACCGTGGCCAGCGTTTTCTTTGAAGTCGCCAACCGGCAGATCGCGGCGGGTAAGATCGTTCCCGCCTTGATTCTCTACCTCTTCCTGGCCATCTTCCTGCTTTTGCCAGTCTTCATCATGCTGGCCGTCAGCCAGAATACCCGGGTCTCCCGGGTCCGGGCCTTTGCCTTGTCCCTGGTCGAAAGCCTGGTCTTGATCTACCTCTTTTACCAATTGGCCCAGACAACTAGCGCGGCCAGCTACTTAAGCCAGGCTGTTTCCAGCTTGAAGAGCTATGCCGTGGCCATCGGCATTTCCGGCTACCTCTTGATCCTGGTCAGTTGCCTAACCACGGTTTTGGCCGGTATCAACATGTTCCAGCCAATGGTCAAGCCCGGGCAAAATAGTGAAGAATAGTTTTTTGCAGACAAAAAGGCTGCTGGTCTGAGTGACCAGCGGCCTTTTCTTGGTATTTTCTACTTGGAGATTCGTGAAAAATAAAAACTTAAAAGTTGAGAATTAAGCAGTAAAAACTAGTGTAGCGTCATGATGATATTTT
>NZ_KV793215.1:0-814 GCF_001808415.1 Lactobacillus sp. HMSC08B12
GCTCAAATCGTTGATGAAGGCCTTAAATGCGAGGATTCATCCTTTAAGGCCACGTTCAGCCAGCTGGAATTGACCGCCTGTCAGTGGAAAAAGCATGACGGCCAAGCAGCCGATCCAGATTTGGAATAAAAAATCCGTTCCCGGAACTTGGGAACGGATTTTTTGGTTAGTTCGCGAATGGATCTTGCCCTTTGCGGTACATGCTTTCAGACTGCATCTCACCGAAGGTTTCCAGGGAATCTGGCGTGGCATACAAGGCTTCTTTGGGGCTTAGGCCGTAGTGTTCGGAGAGATAGGCAGCGGGGGATTCGCCATATTTGTTGACGAAGCTGGTGAGCGTTTCCCCTTCAAACAGTGCTTGGTAGTCAGCAGGAGCATTGGAGCTACTGGAACTGACGGCACTGCTTGAGCTGCTGGAACTAGTAGGACTGCTGGATGATGAACTGGCTTTTGAGCTGGCAGATGAGCTGCTATTTTTGACGGCACTTGACTGCTTGGCTGACTTTGGCTTTTTGGCCTGGCTGTTTTCCTTTGGAGCAGCTTTAGACTTGGAAGATGACTTGTGAGTGCTGGCAGTCTTGGATGACGAAGCTTGCCCAGTCGGCTTGGTCGAAGTCTGGCAGGCGGATAAGGTCAGGGCAGACAGACATGCTAAAGGGATCAAAATTTTTTTCATCTTGATGTACACTAAGATTCCTCCTGATTAATCTATTGATGGCATGATTATTATAGCATTTAAATTGAAAGCGGCCAAAGGGATGCTTATTTTTTGAAAAAGCTTATAATCGCCAATTGCAAGAATAAATTGAACACT
>NZ_KV793216.1:0-3837 GCF_001808415.1 Lactobacillus sp. HMSC08B12
CTTTGAGAGTCTGACCGTTCTTGAATCGGGGGATTTCAATCCTTGAGCTTTGTTCTTCTTGTAGGCCTTTTTCCAGTCTTTGACCGCTTTGCGGGCTTTCTTGATTTCACCGTCATGCTCGCGGATTTTATCTCTAGGGCCATACCAGTTAGCAACATCAGTCATATGGTTGATGCCGCACAACTGTGAATAAAGGAAGTCTCTGCATTTGCCGTAAGCAGTGAACAGCTCATCCAATTCTTTTAGTTCGTCACCATTTAACTTTACGGTATAAGCTCTGACTGTCTTAGTTTGAGTTTTTCTCTTTTTTCTGGTCATTTTTGGAAACGACTTTCTTCTTACGATCTTATGTTCGTGTCTATCCGTATTATATCACAGAAGCTCGTTCAAATACATTGGGAACATGACCTAGAATAGAAAAGACTACAAATAAGCATTAGTAGTCTTTAATTGCTATTTTTGACTATATATTTTTACAGCTGCTGAATTTCCACTTCACCGGGACCAAGTACTCCAGCTACGGCAAGTTTAAACCGCGCTAAAAAGGCAGCCCCGCTAAGGAGCTGCCTTTTCGCATACAATATATACTTTTTACTTACAAGTACTTCACAGACTTGCTTTTAAACTTTTACCACAAACCGATCAGCTTCATCCACAATCCGCCGATGCCGCCGTAGACTACCAGGTAGAAGAGACCCAAAACGAAGCACATCTTCCACCAGTCAGTCTGCTTGACATAGCCTGGTGCGAAGAGGGCAGTAGCCGGCCCACATGAGTAGTGGGTGGTTGACTGGAAGATCGCCCCAGTCATGCCCAGCATGATAGCCGCAAACATTACCGGCACGCCAGCACTCTTGGCAATCAAGAGCAGAGGCGCGTACATGGCAACAACGTGGGCCGTGCCGGAGGCAAAGAGGTAGTGGCTGTAGAAGTAAACCAGGACCAGGATGGCCATGACCAGAACTGGTGACATGCCGCCGATGACAGACTTAATTGAAGTCTGCAGCCACGGAATCACGCCGCCCTTAAGGCTCAGTTGGTTGGCCATGAAGATCAGGATTGAGAACCAAACGACAACGTTCCAGGCACCAGTTTCGCTCAGCATGTCCTTGGTGGTCAGCACCCCGGTTACCAGCAAAAGCGCGGTTGCCAGGAAGGCTATCCAGGTGGCGCCCAAGCCGATGAAGCTGGACAGCATCCACAAGACAAGGGCCAGGATGAAGACTGCCATCATAACCTTCTCAGAAGCCTTTATAGCGCCCATTTCCTTCAATTGGCCGTCAGCCCATTCCTTGGCGTTAGGAGTTTCCTTGATCTTAGGCGGGTACATCTTGTAGATGATGATTGGCACTAAGATGAAGGAGATCAAGGCTGGCACGATAGCGGCTGCTACCCAGCCGAACCAGGAAATATTGACCCCATTAGCCGCTGCCAGACCAACCGCGGCCACGTTAGGAGCTGAGGCAGTCATGAAGAGGCTGGATGAGATCGTGTTGGCGTGGAATTCGTTGAAGACCAGGTAAGAACCGATCTTGTCTTCCGTGCCATCAGAAACCTTGGAACCGAAAGTGTCGGACAAGGATTCGATGATTGGCAGGACGATACCACCAGACCGGGCAGTGTTACTTGGGGTGGCTGGTGAAACGACCAAGTCGATCATGGACAAGGAGTAGGCCAGACCCAAAGTCTTTTTCCCGAAGGCCCGGACGAAGATCAAGGCGATCCGCCGGCCCAAGCCAGTCTTGGTAAAGCCCCGGGCAATCATGTAGGCCATGGCGATGGTCCATGGAGTTGAGTCAGCGAAGGCTGACAGGGCTGGCTTCATTTGCACCAGGCCCAGGCCGATGATGGTCACGTAGGCGATGATGGATACCCCGGCGATTGGCAGGGGCTTGGTAATGCAGGCAATGATCGTCGCCAGGAAGATGGCGAACATATGCCAGCCGGCAACGGTGATGGTCGCCGGGCGCAGAGGAGTGAGCAAGAAGAGCCCAATCCCGATGATCAAAGGCCAGATGAAGCCTTTGTAATTAACTTTTGTTAACATTTTTTCTCCCGCTTTTTGAAAAAAACTATTCTTCCGGCTTAGTCCGGTCGATGTTGGTCATGGCCATGTAGTCCATCCATTCATCGTATTGTTCTTCAGTCACCTTGCCGCTCTTCAGGGCAGCTTCCTTCAAGGTAGTGCCTTCACGTTGAGCAGTTTGAGCGATTACGGCAGCTTCGTGGTAGCCGATCTTTGGTGACAAAGCAGTAACAGTCATCAGGGAGTTTTCCAGCAGGTCATCCATTCTTTGTTCGTTGACAGTCAAACCGTGGATCATCTTGTCAGCGAAGCCAGTAATAGTGCCGGCCAGGATGTCAGCTGATTCCAGGAAGGCAGCGATCATGACAGTCTTGAAGACGTTCATTTCGAAGTTACCTTGGCTGGCAGCGAAGTTGATAGTTACGTCGTTACCCAATACGCGGGCTACAGCCATGGTTACGGCTTCAGCCTGGGTTGGGTTAACCTTACCTGGCATGATTGATGAGCCTGGTTCGTTGGCTGGGATGTTAAGTTCACCGTAGCCGGCACGTGGGCCAGAAGCCAGGAAGCGGATGTCTTGGGCAATCTTGAACATGTCGTTGGCCAAAGTCTTGAAGGCGCCGTGCATTACGCTCAAAGCTGAGTGGTGAGCCAGGCCCCAGAACTTGTTGGTGTCGACCTTGAATTCGTGGCCGTAAGCTTCTGACAGCTTGCCAGCGATAGCTTCAGTCATGCCTGGGGCAGCGTTCAAGCCAGTACCTACGGCAGTACCACCGATAGCCAATTCGTAAAGGCTTGGCTTCAATTCTTGGATGTAAGCCAGGTCATGCTTCAAAGCTGAGATGTAGCCGGAAACTTCTTGGCCGAAAGTCAAAGGAGTAGCGTCTTGCAGGTGGGTACGGCCAACCTTGACAGTCTTCCAGTACTTGTCTTGCTTTACCTTAAGTTCGTCAATCAAGTGTTCAATAGCTGGTTCCAGCTTGTCGACAGCTTCAACGGCAACGATGTTCATTGCAGTTGGGTAAGTGTCGTTTGAGCTTTGGCCACGGTTGACGTCGTCGTTAGGCAGGATGTTCAAGCCTGGGTGAAGCTTGTTAGCCAGGTTGGCAACAACTTCGTTGACGTTCATGTTGGTTTGAGTACCTGAACCAGTTTGCAATACGTGAAGTGGGAAGTCCTTGCGCAGGTCTTCGTCGCTAAGTGCCAGCAATTGGTCGATAGCTTCTTCGATTGCTTGTCCCTTTTCAGCTGGTTCGTCGCCAACTTCAACGTTTGATTCAGCAGCAGCCTTCTTCAAGCGCAGGAAAGCACGGATGATAGCCAATGGCATCAATTCACCGGATGGGAAGTTGTTGCGGCTTCTTTCAGTTTGCGGGCCCCAGAGAGCTTCCTTAGGAATCTTAACTTCACCGATCGTGTCTGATTCAATACGGTATTCTTGTTCTGCCATCTTACAAATCTCCTTACAAAAAACTTTTACAGAAATCTTGCTTAACTAATTGCATTATATAACGGCTTTTTTGAATTTTGTTAAAAACAGCACAGCTTTTTGTCGTTTTTTAAAGAATTTCAAGGACTGTCTATTTTTTGAAATTTAGGGAATCCTTTAGCAAATTCGTTAAAATGTAAATGTTTTCAGCGATAAGTAAGCGGTTGCCAGAAGTTTTTCGCAATTTATTTTGACTTAGCAAAAAATTTTTAGCCTGTTTTTTACAGGAAGTTAATGAAAAATGTAACTTGTGAAATATTCATTAGCTAAAAGTGGTTCAGGCAGTTTTTTCTTATAACTTAAACTTCCCACTTACAAAAGT
>NZ_KV793217.1:0-29477 GCF_001808415.1 Lactobacillus sp. HMSC08B12
AATGCTATTCACCTGAATAGCATTGGATATATTTTTGAATTCGGCCGTTATTATATAACCATAGTCAGAAGCAAGAAATTGCTTCTCCTATAGGAATTAATTTTCCTTTTTCTTTTCCTCTTTTACACACATATATTAGACAAACACACAGCAGCAGAAAAGCAGTCATTGATAGAATGACTGCTTTTTTGTTGCTTATGAAATTTTATGAAAAACTACCAGATCTTGACCCGGTCTTCCGGAGCCAGGTACATCCCGTCGCCCGGCTTGACGTCAAAGGTCTCGTAGAATTCGTCCTGGCACTGGGCCTGGACATTCGCCCGCAGAGGGCCTGGCGCGTGCACGTCAACGGAAACGATCATCTTGATGGCCGCTTCCAGGGACTTTTGTGCCCAGACTCTAGCCCAGTTGGCGTAGAAGTCTTCCAGGCCTTGACCTTCTTCCTTGCAGGCGGTCATGGCCGCGGTCAAGCCGCCCTGGTCAGCGATGTTTTCGGACACGATCTGCTTGCCGTTCAAAGTAGTCGGGCCGAACTTGAGCCCGTCAAAGAGGGCGATTTCCGCCTTGGTCCGGTCAGCAAATTCCTTGTAGTCAGCTTCGGTCCACCAGTTCTTCATGTTGCCGAATTCATCGAACTGGGCCCCGTTGTTGTCGAAGGCATGGGAAACTTCGTGGGCGATCACGGCCCCGATCCCGCCGTAGTTGGCTGCCCGGCTCTGGTCAGCACTGTAGAATGGTGCCTGCAAGATGGCCGCTGGGAAGGTGATGTCGTTTCTCTGCGGGTCGTAGCAGGCGTTAACCAGGTTGCCTGGCATCAGCCAAACAGTCCGGTCAACCGGCTGGTGGAGCTTCTCCAGGCTGTACTTGATGCTTTCCTGGCTGGCGGCCTGCAGGTTGCTGTAAAGGCTGCCGCCCTCTTCTGCCGGGGTAACCTGGAGGCGGTTGTAGATGTCTTCAATCTTGTCCGGGTAGCCGACCTTCAAGATCAAGGCCTGCAGCTTGGTGATGGCCTTGTCCTTAGTCGCCTGGGAGAGCCAGTCGTTCTTGGCCAGCCGGTCCTCGTAGACCTTCATCATCCGCTTGATCATGCCCAAAACGTCTTCCTTGGCGGCGGCCCCGAAGTAGGTCTGCCCGTAGTAGACGCCGACAACTTCGCTGAAAGTGCTGTTGGCAATCCGGTAGGCCTGCTTAATCCCGCTGGCCAGTTGCGGCTGGCCGGTCAAAGCCTGGCTGAACGGGAAGGCGGCTTCTCTGAATTCTTGCGACAGAGATGAGGCCACGTCATTGATAAACTTAACCAGCATCCAGCCCTTGATTTCACTGAAGCTGGCTTCGTTTAAAAGACCTTCTGCCTGGTCCAGGTAGCGGGGTTCCGTGTTGATCAAAACTTCTGGTTCTTCACCAAGGAAGCCTGCCAGGAACTGGCCCATGTCAAAGCTAGTGAACTTGCTCTTGAAGTCCGCCAATGAAATCGGGTTGTACATGGCCGGGTAGTCAGCCCATTCTTCGCTGGACTTGACTACCTTGGCCAGGCGCTGGTCGTAAGCCAGGGCCCCGTCTACATATTCAGCGGCTTTTTCTTCACTTACCCCGGCCATTTGGAAGAGCTTGAGGGTCTGTTCTTTTAACACGCCCAAGAGTTTTTCCGCGTCCGGGCTTTCGTAAGTGGTCGTATCTGGCAAAAAGATGTGGGGACCGCCGAAGTAAACCGTGTTGACCTTGGTGTTCTTCATGTCCGCGTCAACGGAGAAGGAGAATGGGAGGTCAAAGCCTTCCTTGGCCAAAGCAGCTGCCGCGCCTTGCAGGTCATTCCAGCTGTTCAAGCCTTCCAGTTTCTTCAAGTCAGCCTGGATTGGTTCTGCCCCGTCAGCGTTCCGCTTGTCAAAGTCCTTGGCCAGCTTGTAGAGTTCAACGGCCTTGGCCAGGTTCGGCAGGTTTGGCACTTCCTTTTCCCCGCTGGCAAAAGCCGCGAAGTCAGCCATCAGGGTCTTTTCAACGTTTTCAGCGATTTGGTCAAAGCTCCCCATCCGGGACCGGTCAGCCGGGATTTCCAGCTGATCCAGGTAGTCAGAGTTAACGGCCAAATACAGGTTGTCCTGCGGGCGGGCAGTCTTGTCAACGACAGTCGTGTCGCCGCTGCCGCCGCGGACGGCAAATTTATTGTTCAATATTTCTTCCTCCTTGTTTTTTAACTAGCAGTTGTGCTGGCGCAGGTCGCACTGGGCTTCAATTTCAGCCTTGGCCTGGTCAGCTGCTTCGGGCCAGATTGGCTCTAAGCCCTGGTCCTTTAAAAAGCCTTCCCAGTCGGTAAAAATTTCCCCGTCTTCCTTGACGCAGGCCGGAATCCCCACGCTGCCCTGCTCCTTAGCGTGAGCAAAGGCGGGACTGGCATCCCGCAAGCGCAAAAATTCCTTGAAATCCGGCATGGTGGCGAAAATATTAACGAATTCGTAGCCGATGCCGTACTTTTTAAAACTGGCCTCACAGGCGATGCAGTCCGGACAGATTTTTGTCCCGTAAACCTTAAGCATGTTTTCCTCCTTTTCTCACTATCCTCTTATTTTACCCGTTAACTGCTTCCCTTTCAATCAAAGTGTAAAAAAATAAGGCCAGAATGAAAATCCGGTCTTACTTTTGCAAAAATGCTAAAAATTCCTACTTGAAGAACTGCACCTGGTCCTTCAGCTTTGTTCTCAGCGGCAAGAGGGCCAAAAGGCAAAGGAGGATGCCGCAGCTGGCGACTACAAACATGGTCTTGTAGCCGAAGAGGTCGATCAAGGTCCCGCCGAAAAGCGGCCCGAAGGCCCGGCCGACCCCGCTAGCCACCAGGGTCATCCCCTGGTACTTGCCCTTACTGGAGTACGGCGACATGTCGTTGACATAGGCCGGAATGGCGGAAAAGGCCGTCGATTCACCCAAGGTCAGGATCGACATGGACAAGACGAAGCCCGGGTAGGTCTTGGCGAAAATCAAGGTCAGCCAGGACACGGCAAACATGAAGATCCCGAAGTAGATCTGCTGGTAGATGCTCTTGAAGATCCGCGGGAAGCGGGCCAAAATCAGCTGCACGACCACGATGATGCCGGCGTTGATCGTCCATAAAGTTGAGTAAAGGTGGAAAGGAATCCCCAGGCTGACCATGTAAACGGACAGGTTGGACTCCCAGTTCATGTACATCAGCCAGGTCACCCCCAGGGTGATGAAGAAGCCCATGGTCATCCAGAAGTTGGCCTTTGGCATCTTTTCCGCCTTCAGCGGGGTTTGGCCAGTCTTCTTCTGCTCCTGCCGGCGGGCATGGTAGGCCACGATCGGCTTAAACTTGCAGAAGGCAACTAAAGTCCCGATCAAGAAAAGGCAGCTGGCAATGGTAAAGAGCAGCTCAATTGAGTAGTCGTAAAGGTAGCCGACAATCAAGGTCCCGATTACCACCCCCAGGTTCTGGGAGAAGTAGAGAATATTGAAGACATACCGGCCCGGATACTTGCGCAGGCTGGTGGCGATGGAATTGACCAGGGCCCCGTTCCAGCCCCCTAAAAAGCCCGTACAGACCAGCCAGACCCAGTAAACCGGCCAGCCGTGGAAGAAGGCCATGGCCAACAGGACCAAAGCATCCAGCAGCATCCCGCCCGTAATCAAAGGATAAGGATTGAGCCGGTCAAAAAGCCGGCCGCTGATGGTTGACCCCAGCATGTTGGCCGCGCAATTGCAGAAGAGGACGATCCCGATTACCGACAGGCTGATCCCCAACCGCTTGTTTAGGTAAACGGAAGTCAGTGGCCAAATGAAGCTGGCCCCGATCCAAGTAGCCAGTTCGGCCACGACTAGCCAGGGCAGCGCGATTTCCGGCAACTGGCTCTGTCCGTGTTTAGTTTTCATTTATCCATTCCTCCTTTTCTAAATTTAATTGCTAAAAATACTCCAGGCAATAAGAAAACCACGACTCAGCAAGCCATGGCTTCTCTCTTTATTATAATTCTACAACTCTTTCTTCTTTCCTTGCAATGCGCGCAGGTCGGTAATATCCTGCAAGACTTCCAAAACGCCCAGATATTCCCCGGCCTTGTTTCTGACCGCCAGGTATTGGATATAGACGAAGCGGCCCCGGACTTCAAACCAGAAGGCATGCTTGTCCTTTCTCCCGCTTCTCAGGTCATCCACGATGGCCTTGACCTTGGGCACGCTTTTTGGCATGTGAATGCTAAACAGGTTCATGCCCAGGTCGTTTTTCGAATGGGGATAAAAGCCGCAGCTGCCGCCAAAGTAGCGGATGACGTCGTCCTTGTCCACAAAGACCAGGTCCAGGGGCAAAAGGTCCAGGACGGCCGAGAGCTGCTCATAGCTGAGGCTGCCTTCCGCGAACTCAATAAAGGAGTCCGTCAGGGCCGGCCGGGCTTTTTCCTCCGCCTGCTCGACTTCCACCAGCTTTTGGTAGTTTTCGGCTTCATTGCCGCCCAGCTGGCCGGCAAAAGCCCCGATCTGGTCATTCCACTTGGCGATCGCCGCCGGGTCGGCTGCCTTTTTCTCAGCCAGTTCGGCCGCGGATGGCCGCCAGGCTGGCGGATTGGGAATCAAGCAGTAGCCCACCCGGGGCTCGTCTTCCTTGACCCTAAGCCAGTCGGCCGGCGTCGCCACTTCCGTCAAGAGCGGCAGCATGATCGCCTCTTCCTTGAAGATCATTTCGGTGACTTCCTTGGCCGCCTGCTTGACCTTTTTGGCCAAAAGTTCTGCCTCGCCCGTTTCAGCCGCCTGCCGGGCCTCCTTGATCCAGGCCCGGATATCATCGTCTACCCCCCACATGACCTGGGGCGGGGCCGTGATGCCGTACTTGGTCATCAAGGGAAACATGGAGATTTCTTTTCTGGTATAGTGCTTGTCTACTTGGGCCAGGTCTGCCAGCTCCTGCTTGATTTTGGCTAAAAGTTCCGGGGCTGGCTTTGCTTCATACTTGGCCAGGTCTGGCAAAAGGGCATCGTTAACCAGAGAGGTCAAAACGACATTCTCCTGCTTCAAGGTCTGGACCGGGTGGCCGGGCCGGGCAAAAGCCTCCCCTGCTTCCTGCTCGCCGATCGATCCCCGGAAGACTTCCGCGTGGACCGTGCACAAGTTCTGGATTTCCTGGGGGTTGAGGCCACCGGCGATCAAGGCCCGCTCAGCTTCCGTGATTTCCTTGACTGAGACTGAAGAAAAAGCCTCGTTGAACATGGCCTTGGCCTGGTCAAAGTCCCCCTTGTCCCGCAAAAGGCGCAAGATCTCCAGCAGCTTCTCCTGCCTCTCCTTTAAAGACATGGTCATCACTCAGTCACCTCGTATCCCTTCAAGCGCAGCTTCTCCTTGACCTCTTCCAGGTCAAAGCCCATGGCCCGGCAGCCCATCGGCAGGGTCATCAGCCGGCCCACCGTGTCCAGCATGCCCGGAATCTTGATCCGGTTGAAGCCGATCTCGGCCATATCTTCGGTAAATTCCGGATACTGGTCAGCGAAAGTCTTGATCGGCTGGGGGAGGTTGATCTCCTTAGCCGCCGGAGCCGGCTCTTCCTTGATGCCCAGCTGCTTTTTCGCCTGCTCGCTTAAGCGGTCCGGGGTCCAGACCGGGTACCAGACCAGCTTGATGTCCACCTGCTTGATGGCGGCCAGCTGGCCCACCGCCTGGCGGATTTCCCGGTTAAGGTAGTCGTTTAAGGGGCAGCCGGCTGTGGTCAAGGTCATGGTCACCAGGCAGTTGCCCTCATCATCGATGTCGACTCCGTAGATGAGGCCCAGGTCGACCACATTGACCAGGAGCTCCGGGTCGATGACGGTCTGCAGCTGACCGATGACCTGGTTAACCAAGGCGCGTTTTTCTTCGTTCATTTTTTCCTCGCTAAAAAAACTATCTCTGCAGCTTGTCCCAGATGACCGGGTGCAGGTCCGGGGTCTTGAGGGACTTCTGCACGTCAATGATCCGCTGGTTGCTGGACCCTCTGAACTGCAGGGTCAGGTCCTTCAAGTTGTCCATAAAGCGGCCGTCAACCAGGATGTCTAGCTTCTTGAGCATTTCCACCTTGTCCGGGGTCTCCTTTAAGAGTTCCTCCCAGGTATAGCCGGACCAGGACCAGATGTCCTTGCTGTGGCCGTATTCGGCCCGGACCCGGTCGATGATCCGGTTGCAGACCCAGGTATTCAAAAAGGGTTCCCCGCCAAGCAAGGTCAGCCCTTGAACATAGGACTGGCCGATATCCGCGATAATCTGGTCTTCCAATTCCTGGGTGTAGGGACGGCCGTAGTTGAAGTTCTGGGCGGCCAGGTTGTAGCAGCCCGGGCAGTCAAAGAGGCAGCCGGACACGTATAAGGAGCAGCGGACCCCTTCCCCGTCAACGAAGTTGAAGGGCTTGTAGTCGGCAATCTTATGCTTGCTGTAGTCTTCTGAGATCCATTCGCCCGGCTTGGGATTCTTGGGCTGGCGCTTCATCTTCCGTGGCTTGGCCGTCTGGCCGGCATTTTTAGCCTTGTACTGGTTGGCGTCCACAAAGACCGTTTCCCCGCCGACGCTGATCCGGATCAGGTTGTCCCGGACGTCAGGGCCTTCTTGCTGATTCTTGTCTTTCTCTGGCATCTCGCTTCTCCTTTGCTTTCGATAAAAAATAGGCAGGAATGATTCCTGCCTATTAGTATAATTCTTTTCGTTTAGTATTGGCTGTTCTTCTGCTTTTCCAGGCTGGCTTCCTCGCTGACCATGCCCAAGCTCATGTGCTTGGCCCGGTGGGCGATTTCTTCATGCCGGCCGTGGACCATTGGCCGCTTCAGCGGGTTGCCCAGGTAGCCGCAAGTCCGCTTGACGCAGTCGCAGGTTTCCGGGTTGTGGTTGCCGCATTGCGGACATTCAAAGCCCTTGGCGGTTGACTTGAACTCGCCGGCAAAGCCGCATTCGTAGCACTTGTCGATCGGGGTATTGGTACCCAAGTAGCCGACTCTGTCGTAAGCCCAGTCCCAGACAGCTTCCAGGGCGGCCGGGTTTTGCTTCAGGTTCGGGTATTCGCAGTAGTGGATGAAACCACCGGCAGCGTAGTATGGGTAGTCCTTTTCAAAGTCCAGCTTTTCAAATGGGGTCGGGTGCTTGCGGACGTCGTAGTGGAAGGAGTTGGTGTACTATTCCTTGTCCGTGATGTCCTTGACCTTGCCGAACTTCTCCGTGTCCAGGCGGCAGAAGCGGTCGGTCAGACTTTCACTTGGGGTGGAGTAGACGCTGTAGTGGTAGTGGTTCGGGTCTTCCTTTTCCCACTTGGCGCAGGCATCATGCATCTTCTTGACCACTTCCAAAGTGAAGGCCTTGGCTTCCGGGTCCTTTTCCCAGTCTGGCCCGTAGAAGACCGTGCCGACTTCGTAAAGGCCGATGTAGCCCAGGGAAACCGTGGCCCGGCCGTTCTTGAAGAAGTCGTTGACGTCGCCGTCATCGCCAGCCCCTTGGCCAAAGGCGCCGTATTCATACAGAGTTGGAGCGTTGACCGGCTTAGCTTCAGTGACCTTCTTGGCCTTGTATTCGCAGGCTTGCTGGCCCAGTTCCAGGCGGTCATTGAAGATTTCCCAGAAGCGGTCCATGTCGCCCTGGCTTTCCATGGCGATTCTTGGCAGGTTTAAGGTAACCACGCCCAGGTTCATTCGCCCGGAGTTGACTTCCTGGCCCTGTTCATCCTTCCAGCCTTGCAGGAAGGACCGGCAGCCCATCGGGGCCTTGAAGGAGCCAGTGATGTCAATGAGCTTGTCGTAGCTCAAAACGTCTGGGTACATCCGCTTGGTAGCACATTCCAGGGCCAGCTTCTTGATGTCGTAGTTCGGGTCGCCTGGGTGGAGGTTAAGCCCCTTCTTCAAGCTGAAGACCAGCTTCGGGAAGATGGCCGTCCGGTGTTCCCGGCCCAGGCCTTCGATCCGGACCTGCAGGATGTCCTTTTGGATTTCTCTTTCAATCCAGTTGGTCCCTAAGCCGAAGCCCAAGGTGGTGAAAGGAGTCTGCCCCTGGCTGGAGAACATGGTGTTGATCTCGTATTCCAGGCTCTGCATAGCGTCGTAGATGTCCTTTTGGGTCCGCTTCTTGGCAAAAGCCTTTACCTTGTCTTCGTCGTCGATGAACTCACGCCCTTCTTCCAGGTGCTTTTTGTAGTCCTTTTCGGCAAAAGGCGCCAGGACTTCGTCGCAACGGTCAAAAGAGCAGCCGCCGTATTGGCTGGAAGCCACGCTGGTGATGATCTGGGCTACCTGGCTGGTGGCCACCCGGATGGAGTTCGGTACTTCCACGAAGGCGTTGCCGATCTTGAAGCCGTGGTTGAGCATGTAGTCAAAGTCAATCAGGCAGCAGTTGGACATTGGTGAAAGAGGAGTGTAGTCCAGGTCGTGCCAGTGGATGTCCCCCCGCAGGTGGGCCTTGGCAATGTGCTGAGGCATCAAGGTCAGACCAACCGTCTTGCCCACAGTCCCGGCAGTCAAGTCCCGCTGGGTGGCAAAGACGTCAGAGTCCTTGTTGGCATTTTCGTGGACGATGCTTGGGTCCTTGTCGACCAGCTTGGCCAGACGCTGCTTGGTGTCAGTTTCTGCCCGCCAGTCGGCTTCGTCTTCCTGCCGCTTGGCTTCGTATTCCTTGGCTTCATTCAGATAGCCCAGTTCGTTCAAGCTGGCTCTGAAGGCAGCGTGGACTTGAACGGCGTCAACCGTGTAGGTGGCCAGCTTGGCGTAAACCTTGCTCAAAACGGCAGCCTTGATTTCGCTGTCTTCCAGGCCAAGTTCATCCAGAACCGTTTCCAACTTGAATTGTTCAAATTTAAATGGGGCGCCGTCGCGCTTGATGAACTTCTTTGGCGCGTTAGCGAAATTCAGGCTCACAGTTTCTGCTGCCGGCTTTAACATGACAATCAACCTCTTATCTCTCAAAAATACCTTGCCTTTTTACATCCAGCCTCTGGGGCTGTTTAAGCGAGTTACTCACAAGAACTAGACTATCTTGTGGATTAAGTGTGGATAACCACCACATCTTGTTTAGTTCATGAGATAAGCATAGCACAAAATACCAGATATTGCGGTCTATACAAAGACCCATTTCTGTTAAATGACAGGAGAGAATTCAGCTGTCACGGGACTTGGAACCCGTATATTTTTAAAAAAAGAATATTTTGCTTGAGCAAATATTTTTAGCCTTTTGCCAAAGTCCTTCAAAAATTTGAAAAAGATGAAAAAAGCCCTTGATTTTCATCAAGAGCTTATAAAAGTATTGGCTATTTATCGAAGTACTGGCCCTTGTTGACCTGGAAGTAGGTCTTGAAGCGCTTGTAGTAGTTGTGGAACATGTACTTCATCAAGAGCCAGCGCTTAAAGGAGCTGTCCTGGTCGTAGAAGACGGTCGTCCCCACCTGACCGGCATCGATCAGTTTCAAGGCCGCCTGCTTGGCCTCGTTGTCGACCGCGTATTCCTTGAAGATCTTCTCCGGCACGCCCAGCCAGAGCATGTGGCTGCTCTCCAGCTTGTTGGCATAGACGGTCTCCTGGCCGGCCAAGGAGTCTTCAGCGTAGTCGTCAACGTACCACTTGGCCAGGTTGTAGCCGTTCAAGGTCACGTAGAAGCTGGACCGGCCTTGGCGGAGGTTGATTTCAAAGAATTTGTACTGGCCGTCGCGGGCATCGTACTTGATGTCGAAGTTGGCCATGCCGACATAGTTGATCTTCTCCAGGAAGGTCTGGACGGTCTCGTAAAGCTTTTCATCATAGGCCGGCAAAATAGCCATGTAGTTCCCGATTGACTGCGGAGTCGGATCTTCCAAAAGCGGGTGGCCCAGGCACATCATCTTGACCTGGTGGTTCTTGTCCACGTAGGCGTTCAAGACCCGCATGTTGGAGTCGTCGCCCGGGATGAAGTCCTGCAGAATCAAGTCTTCCTTGTAGCCATTGGTGTAGATCTTGCCCACAATGTCCTTGAATTCAGCCAGGTCCTTGATGACAAAAGCCTTCTTCCGCCCTTCAAACTGGACATCCAGCCAGGAAATCGGGTCTTCCGGCTTCAAGGCAACCGGGAAGGCAAAAGGCACGTCGGCGTATGACCCATCCTGGTAGTCAGCCAGCTTGATGATCTTGGTCTTCGGGTAAGGCAGGCCGTATTCTTCACAGACTTCGTAGAAGCCCTCCTTAGAGATCAGCTTTTCCAAAAGCTGGTAGTCGATGTAAGGAACGACGAAGGTCCCTTCCAGTTCTTGCTTGTGCTTAGCCAAAAGTTCTGCATAGCCGTCCCCACAAGCGATCAGAATGACTGGCTCTTCATGATTCTGGTATTCCTTGATTTTTTCCTGCATGACTTCCATGAAGCCCGGGTCTTCGGAAAAACCAGGGTGCACTTCAACGTCCACGATCTTGGAATAGCGGGTGGCCGCCAATTGCGTTGCCGCCCAAGCCTGGACCTTGATGCCGTATGCTTCGTTAAAAGACCGCGCCATCCCGTAGACGTTGATGTCGCTGCCAAGCAAAATTGGTGTAAATTTAGCCATTAGTAATTAAATTCTCTTTCTCTTCTTTTTGGATTAGAGCAGCTTGCCCTGGGCGATCAAGCTGGCCACTTCCGGCTGCACGTGCTGGTACTTGCGCACGGTTTCCTCGTAGTCAACGAAGAAGAGCTTGTACCAAACCAGGAAGGTGTAGATTGCCCAGATCTGCCGGCGGTGAGAACCGTCCCCATTGTAGTTCTCATCCAGCAGGTCCAGGATCTTCTTTTGTTCAAAAATATCATTGACGAAGTCTTCGCTGAAGAGGTCTCTGACCTGCTTGTAGAAACGCTCTTCCTGCAGCCATTGCTTAATTGGCGTCGGGAAGCCCAGCTTCGGCCGCTTGGCCCATTCATCCGGCAGGACCTGTTCTGAAGCCTTGCGCAGGGCGTACTTGGTGTCGTATTTGTTGACCAGGTACTTGCTTGGAATAGAGTTGGCCAGTTTGGCGATCTTCACGTCCAGGTAAGGCACCCGGAGTTCCAGGGAGTGGGCCATGGAAATCTTGTCAGCCTTCTGCTCGATGTCGTTGAGCATGAAGTGGTGTAGGTCGATGTACTGCATCTGCTTGACATTGTCCAGGTCCTTGACCTTCTTGAAGTCTTCCTGGTAGTTGCCGTTAACCGTCAGCTTGTTCCGGTAGCTCGGCTGCAAGACAGCGTTAGCGTCCTTAGAAGTGAAGATAGTCGGGTAGTCCATGTCGTAGATGACTGACTGGCCCACGTAGAATTCGCTTGGTTCAGCCAGGTTGGTGTAAAGGTGCACCTTGCCCGGGAAGTTTGGCATCTTCTTGATCTTATGAGCCAGCTTAACCCGCTTGCCCTTTGGCAGCTTCTTCAGCTTGTCGGTAAAGACCTTGATGACATTGTTGTGGGTGTGCATCCCGTAGTTGACATAGCCGGCAAAAAGCTCATCGGCTCCTTCCCCGGACAGGGCAACAGTCACGTGCTTTCTGGCCAATTTGCACAGGTACCACAAAGGAATGATTGACGGGTTGGCGTCTGGTTCGTCCATGTGGTACTGCATTTCCGGGAAGTCCCGCATGGCTTCTTCTGAGTAGACCTTGTCAGCGTAGAAGTGCCAGCCGTTGATGTCGGCCAGGGCCTTGGCCTTGGAAGCTTCATCGTATGTGTTGTCGTCAAAGCCGATGGAGAAGACTTCATCCGGGTCCAAAAGGGCCGTCAGGAAGCTGGAGTCAACCCCTTCACTAAGGAAGGCCCCGACCTTAACGTCGGCGTTGCGGTAAAGGTCAACCGTTTCCTTCAAGTCTTCGTTGATCTTCTTGACTGTTTCTTCAAAGGAAAGGTTGTTGTCCTTGTATTCGGCATCCCAGTACTGGTGGGTCTTCATCTTGCCGTCCTTGTATTCAAACCAGTGACCTGGCTGGAAGCGGTAGACGCCCTTGAAGAAGGTTTCCTTAAGGTCGTTGTACTGGTTCATCAGGTATGGCTTGACGGCTTCGGTATTCAGTTCCTTTTTAAAATGAGGGAAGGCCAAAAAGCTCTTCAATTCTGAGCCGACCAAAAGGTGACCGTCCACGTCCTGGTAGTACATCGGCTTGATCCCGAAGAAGTCCCGGGCCCCGTACATGGTCTGGGTATTGTCGTCCCAGATGATGAAGGCGAACATCCCCCGGACCCGCTTAAGGATCCCGTCCATCCCCCATTCTTCATAGCCGTGCAGGATGACTTCAGTGTCGGCCTTGGTGGAGAAGGTGTGGCCCGCCTTGATCAGTTCCTCTCTTAAGGGCTTGAAGTTGTAGATTTCCCCGTTGAAAATGATCGCCCGGCTGCGGTCTTCGTTGTAGATTGGCTGACTACCGCCCCGCAGGTCGATAATCGACAGTCTTCTGAAACCAAGGGCCACCTTGTCGTTGGTGTACATCCCGTCACTGCTTGGTCCCCGGTGTTGGATGGTAGCCATCATCTTGCCGATGGCCGCCTGCTTGTCATTGATTTTTGGATCGTAAAAGGCGACAATTCCGCACATGTTTTCTCTTCCTTAATTCTAGTTAGTTTCTATAAAGTCAACTTCTTATTATAAAACAAGGGCTCTAATGTTTACAGAGTCCTTGTTAATCTTTACTTAAATGAAAAAAATTCTCCGTCTGGTCGCGGCCCCATAGCCAAAGACCTTGATCCGCCGCCGGAAAAGGTCCACGTTGACGACATAGCCGGCAAATTCATTCTGGTGGTCCATCTTCCGGTTTAAGTTCTTGTTATACTTGGTCGTCAGCTGGTGGTTGGGTCCCATCAAGGCTGAGCAGTTGAACAGAACGTACTGGATGCCGTTGATCCGGTACTGGTCTTCCACATGCCGGTGGCCGCAGAAGTAGGCGATGATCCGGGCGTCCTTGACATTGGTGAAGTCAAAGTCGTTGCTCAAGCGGAATTCCGCCGGCACGTCCTTGCTGGAGTGCATCCGGCCCTTTTCCTTCTGGTTGAAGGCCACCAAGAGTTCATGCAGGGATCGCCCGTTGTACTTCAAGGCATTGCCGCCCTTCCGGTTGATCGGGTTGGCGTGGCTGAGCAGGATAACCTGCTTGCCGCTTGACTGCTGCAGGATTTCGATCAGTTCCTGCACCTGGTCTTCCCGTACCCCCAGGGTCAATTTAACATCGTACTTTTTCTGCCCTTTTTCATTCAAAATGTAGGGAATGTCTGACGTATTCAGACTGATCACCCGGACATGGCCCTGGTCAAACCAGGCCACCCCGTGCTGGCGGGAAACATAGCCCAATTCCCGTTGCCGGTACATCTCCGGCCACATGATCTTCTCAAACTCCCGCTCCGGGAAGCTGGCCTTCAAGTCATGGTGCTCGTCAAACTTGTCATTTTCGTCATGGTTGCCCTTGATCATGAGGTAAGGCACCTTGCTGGACTTAAAGGAGTCCCGCAGCTTCATCAGTTCGCTTTCGCTGATGAGGCCGGCGTCAGAGCCGTCGATCCAGTCGCCCAAGTGGCATTTGAGGTCCAAAATATCCAGCTGGTCCAGGTAGGAAAACTCTTTGACATGCATCAAGCCGTTCCAGCCATAGAAGTCTAGGCTGTCAACGTTCTTGAAGTGGGTGTCGGTAATGACCCCGATATTGACAGAGTCGTCTCCTTCCCGGATTTCCTTTTTCACGTCGCTGGCAAAGCGGGCCAGGTAGTCTTCCACGACATAGCGCCGGCCCGTTTCCCGGTTGCGGAAAGCCTTGAAGCGGTTCAGTTCCGGCACGAATTTCCGGTCGTATTCAGCGGCCAGGCTGTCGGTGCTTTCCGGACTGAGCGCCTGGTGCAGGATGCCCTGGTCATCTTGGTAGACCGTCAAGGTAAACGGCCGGCCGTCAGGCGTGGCGTCGCGAGCATCGACATGGTACTCCCCTACCGTCAGATACTTCTGCATGGGATCCAGGAGCTCGCCGGCATTCTTTTGCACGGCGTGCAGCTTGGAAGCCCCAACTGCCTTGTCAATAATTCCCTTTGTGTATTTAAACAGGTCCATTTCTACCCTTCCAAAAAGCCTAAAATCACAAAGAGCCGGGCCTCCCCCGGCTCTCAATTATAGATTTTCTGCTAATGCGTGTGCCGCCAGGCCCAAGGAAAGCACGGCATCCTTGGACAAGACGTTGCGCAGGTCGGCAGCGGCGATGGCTTCGACCGCCCCGATCACCTTAAGCCCGTAGACCAAAACGTGCAGGTCGGTTCTTGGCACGTAATTGTCTTCCACGTAGGCATTTTCGTGGTTGTAGGTCAGGTTGATTTCGTCCTTGTCAACGAAACCGTCAACGTGGTTGGTCAAGATGCGGTCGTGCAGGTCGCCCAGCTTGCCAGTCAGATTAGTCAAAGCCAGGTAGTGGTCACTTTCAGTTTCATAGTATTCATCTTCGGTCCGGTCGAAGTAATTGCTGATGGGATCGTTCAAGACGCCCAAATCATCGATGGCCTGGTAAACCCGGCCGGTATCCAGCTTTGCTTCACCGTTAAGAATCTTGTCTTGAGCTTCAGCTAACTCGTCAGCCAGCTCCATGGTAGTTAATTTTTCCATGTTGTCCTCCTTGCAATCTTACCCTAATTATAGCAAAAAGTCGGTCTGGAATAGCTTTTTTTACTTGGGCAAAGCGCTTTTTTCCATATAATGGGGAAAGTTCACGATTGATGGCAAAAAGATTAAAGTGCACCTGGTTTTTTTAATTTATTTGCTATAATTAGTAATATCTCTTAGGTCAGCAGTTTAGCTGCATCTATCAAGCTGTGTCGTAATATATGAGTTTTACAAGAAAAAGAAGGCAAACAATATGAGAAGCAAGAAACTTTTAGCCAGCTCAGCCATAATCTTAGCTAGCGCGGCCACTTTAGCCGCCTGCGGGTCAAACAGCTCACAAAGCAGTGCCAAGAAGCAGACCCTTACCTGGATGAATACCGCCGAAATGACGACCTTGGATGCATCCAAGGCAACCGACCAGGCATCATATGAACAAATCAACAACGTTGAAGAAGGGCTTTACCTTCTGGGCAAGAACGCCAAGGTCCAAAATGCTTTGGCCACTTCCACCAAGAACAGTGCCGACGGCAAGACCTGGACTTTCACCATCAGAAAGGACGCCAAGTGGTCCAACGGTGATCCGGTAACTGCCAAGGACTTCGTCTATTCCTGGCGCAGAACCATCGACCCGAAGACCGCCTCTGAATATGCCTATTTGTTCAGCGGCATCAAGAATGCCGACGCGATCGTTTCCGGCAAGAAGAAGCCAGCAGCTTTGGGCATCAAGGCTGACGGCAAGTACAAGCTGACGGTTACTCTGGAAAAGCGGATTCCTTACTTCAAGTTGCTGATGGCCTTCCCGCTCTTCTTCCCGCAAAATGAACATGCCGTCAAGAAGTTCGGCTCCAAGTACGCGACCTCATCCAAGTACATGGTTTACAACGGTCCATTCAAGCAAGTTGGCTGGACCGGGTCCAACTTGAGCTGGAAGCTGGTCAAGAACCCAACCTACTGGGACAAGAAGAGCGTCAAGCTGGACACGGTCAAGTTCAGCGTTCAAAAGACCCCTTCAACCGACTACAACCTTTACCAAAGCGGCAAGCTTGACGCTGCCTTCCTGGACGCCCAAGCCACTAAGTCTTTGAAGGGCAAGACCGGCTACACCCAGCGGAAGATGTCCACGACCCAATACCTGTCCTACAACCTCAAGAAGCACCCAGAATTCAAGAACAAGAACCTGCGTCTCGCCATCTCCATGGCCATCAACCGCAAGGAACTTGCTTCAACTCTGGGCGGGGCTGCAACGCCAGCTACAACCTTTGATCCAGAAGGCATGACGACGGTCAATGGCCAGGACTACGCGGACACGGTCAAGAATGCCGCAACTGAAAAGGCCGCAACTTACAACGTTAAGGAAGCCAAGAAGCTTTACAAGCAAGCATTGAAAGAAACCGGCAAGAAGAAGATCTCCTTCACCCTGCTGGGCGACGACGATGACACGGCCAAGAAGGCAGCTGAATTCGTTCAAAGCCAACTGGAAAACAACTTGGGCATCGATGTGCAAGTGCAAAGCATCCCGAAGAAGACCCGGCTGACCAGAATGATGAACGGCAATTTTGACGTCGTTTCAACTGGCTGGAACGCCGACTTCTCCGACCCAATTTCCTTCCTTGACCTGCAGACTACTGGCGCTTCATACAACTACGGCAAGTGGTCAAACAAGACTTACGACAAGTACGTTGCCGCTTCTAAGACGACCAGTTCAACCAGCGACCGCTTCAAGGATCTGGCCAAGGCTGAACAAGTCCTGCTGGCAGAACAAGGGGTTACTCCACTGTACCACCCAATCGAAGCCTGGATGGTCAAGCCGAGCGTTAAGGGCGTGATCTACAACGGCGCCGGGGCAAACTACAGCTTCAAGTACGCTTACCTGAAGTAACAAGCAGCAATAGCGACAGACAACAAACAATAGACAACAGACTAGAATAAAGAAAAGAGGCTCGCGGCTTACGCGAGCCTCTTTCTTTTGCCTAAGGAAGGCAACAATAGTAAGAAGCAAGTAATGATGATTGTCACTGTCAAAGTAATAGCGCCATGATTAAAGTCGATGGCTTGATTGTTGACCTCTCTTAAAAAAGAAAAAAGCCGTGGCAACCGCCACAGCTTTTCAAAGAGTTATTATTCAAATATATTTTTAGACCAACTTCTTCCGGATGGCGCCAGAGATCCAGTCGATGACCACAACCATAACGATGATCCCCAAAAGGATGATCCCAACCCGGCTCCATTGCCGGTAGTTCAAGGCGATGATCAAAGGATAGCCGATACCACCGGCCCCAACCAGACCCAAAACAGAAGCGGACCGGACGGACACGTCAAAACGGTAAAGGGTATTGGAAACGATGGCTGGCATCAAGTCAGGCATGGTCGCGAAAACAGCAACGTTGAACTTAGACCCGCCGGCCGCCGTAATCGCTTCAGCTGGACCATCATCCAAACTTTCAATCGCTTCTGAGAACAGCATGGCCAGCATCCCGACTGAGTGCAGACCCAAGGCCAGGGCACCAGCTGGAGCGCCCGGGCCAACGGCCTTAATAAACATCAAGGCCAGAACGATTTCCGGGAAGGATCTGATGAAAGTCAAAACGATCTTCCCGCTTTCAGATACCCAGAACTTCTTGTGCCGGGTGTTGGCTGCCCAGAAGGCAAAAGGAACTGAAATGATGGCGGAGATAAAAGTCCCCAGGAAGGCAATACACAAGGTCTGCCACAATTGGGAAACCAGGTCTTCCCCGCTGCCGTTATAAACGTATGACCAGTCCGGGTGGAAAAGACCATTGAAGATCGCCCCGGTAATCTGGCCGGCAGTTGGCTTGATCCCGCCGAAGTCGATGCCCGTGCAGGACCAAATAATGATGGCGATGGAAATAATCCAGCCGCCCCACTTAATAGCTCTGGACTTGGCCGTCACTGGTTTTGGTGGTAATTTCTTCATTGTCGTATCCATTAGCGCATCAAAGCCTCCCTTGCTTTAGTTGAAACAAAGTCGATGACCAAAACAACCAGAAAGACAACCAGGATGATCATCCCCGTTTGGTTGTAGTTGAACATGTCCAAAGTGTTCTTCAGCTGCAGACCGATACCACCGGCACCGATGTAACCGAGGATCGTGGATGCCCGGACGTTGATTTCAAAAGCGTACAGGGCGTAGCTGATGAAGTAAGGCAGAATCTGCGGCATAACGGCAAACATGATATTGTTCATCCCGTTGCCCCCGACTGCCTTGATGGCTTCACTTGGACCTGGATCAATAGTTTCGATGGCTTCGTAGAAGAGCTTGACCACAACACCGAAGGTGAAGACAGTCAAGGCCAGGATACCGGCAACTGGGCCGATACCAACGACAGCAACGAAGATTGAACCCAAGAGCAGGTCAGGAATCGTTCTGATGATGTTCATGATGAAGCGCAGAACGCCGGTAATTGCCCGGTTATGGACAATGTTTCTGGCAATCAAAAGTGAGTAAACGAAGGCCAAGAGGGACCCGATAACCGTACTGATGATGGCCATCTTGATCGTTTCCACCAGGTAAGGAATGGCAGTGCCGGCATATGACCAGTCCGGCTGAGCCATCTGCACGAAGATTTCCGCGAACTGGTCAAAGTTGGCGAAAAATTCCGGCAGACTGGTCTGCGTGTTGTTAACAGATAAAACCAGACCCAGGACCATCAAGATGACCCAGACCCAGTTCCACATCTTAAACTTCTTTTTTGGAAGTTTTAACATGTCGCGGTCAGTTGCTGACATTGTTAGTCTTCCTCCTTACCCTTGCCGCCGTTGTAGATGTTGTCGAAGATACTTTGTGGCGTGTCTTCCATCTTGCCGTCATAAACGATTTCCCCGGCCCGGACACCGATGACCCGGTGGCCGAATTCCTTGGCCAGTTCAATTGAGTGCAGGTTGGCTACGACCGTCATGTCAAACTTTTCGTTCAGCATCTTCAAGTCTTCCATAACCTGGCGGGAAGTCTTCGGGTCCAAAGAAGCAGTTGGTTCGTCGGCCAGAATGATTTCCGGTCTTTGGGTCAGCACCCGGGCGATAGCCACCCGCTGCTGCTGACCACCAGACAATTCGTCAGCCCGGGAGTAGACCTTTTCAGCCATGCCGACGCTTTGCAGGGCTTCATAAGTTCTTTGCTTGTCTTCGTCAGTGAAGAGGTTGAAAGTAGTCTTCCAGGTTGGGTAGTAAGCCAGGCGGCCAGCCAAAACGTTCCGCAAAACGCTGGAGCGCTTGACCAGGTTGAAGCTTTGGAAGATCATCCCGATCTTGCGCCGCATGAGGCGCAGGTTCTTGCTCTTGGCCTTGGTGATTGACTCACCGTCAATCAAGATGTCGCCTTCAGAAATGTCGTGCAGGCGGTTGATTGCCCGGAGCAGAGTGGACTTGCCGGCACCGGAAAGACCAACGATTACCACGAACTCACCCTTGTTGATTTTCAGGTTGATGTTCTTCAAACCAACGGTACCATTGTCGTAGACCTTGGTAACGTTCTTCATTTCGATCATCGGCTGTTCTGCCATGAATAATAACTCCTTAAATACCTAAATTTGCTTTTTCATTGAAAATCGTGTCCTACGTTAAAGCGGGGCACGATTTCACTATTAGTATTCAGTTGATAATCTTTGTGATATCAATGACTACTTGGTAGCAGCCATCTTGTCGTACTTGCGGACGATGTTGAAGTCTGAGTCCTTTGAAGGGGTGTAGCCTTCGTGGCTGTAGATGCTTTCAATGATCTTCAAACTCTTCTTGTCCTTGCGCAGAGATTCGAAGGCCTTGGACAGCTTCTTGCGGAAGGAGCTGCTCATGTCTGAACGAACTGAGATAGTGTCGTTAGGGATGCCCGTAGTGAAGTAGATTGGAACAACCTTCTTCATGATGTTTGGTTGGTCGGCCAAAACAGTGTTACGTGCGTCTTCGAAAGTGAAGGCAGCATCAACGTCCCCGTTAAGAACGTCAAGCACGGCTTGGTCGTGGCCAGTTACAGTTACCAGGTTGGCGTTGCCCTTCTTAGTCAAGTCCAGGCCTTTTTCCTTCAATTCAGCGATTGGGAAAATGTAGCCGGCTGAAGAAGTAGCGTTTTGAACGGCAATCTTCTTGCCCTTCAAGTCCTTCCAGCTCTTGATCTTTGACCCCTTCTTAACCAGGATTTCTGACCGGTAGAACTTAACCAGCTTGTTGGTTGCCTTACCGCCTGGTTGCTTTACCCCGTAACGGAGAGCTTGCAACAGAACGTCAGCAGCCTTTTGCTTGTGGGCCAGAACGTAACCATCCGGTGGCAGGAAGCCGACGTCAACCTTCTTTGACTTCATGGCTTCGACAACCGTGTTGTAGTCAGTTGACATTGAGATCTTAACCGGAACGCCAAGCTTCTTGGAAAGGATCTTTTCAAGCGGCTTAGCCTTGGCTTCCAAAGTGGAAGCAGCTTGACTAGGAACAAACTGGATCGTCAAAGGGTGTGACTTTGATGGAGTGTAGCCCTTTGATGAAGAAGATGACTTGCTTGAAGAGCAAGCAGTTGCCAGCACGGCAGCAGCAACAGTTAAAGCACCAAACAATGCTTTCTTGAACTTTTTCATTATTTCCCCCTGAAAAATGGTTAATGAAAGTTAAAATAGTACAACAGCAGCATAAGGGATGAGCTTGAAAGCAGCCAGAGAAAAGTCCACACAAAAGCTTCCTTAACGGGCCGGCTCTCACGCTCATACATCTCATCGGAACGACAGCAAGGCGAATCTCGCTTCTGTGTTCTGGAACAATTCTACCAGAAATATTCGGGTTTTAGCAAGCGTTTTTCGGTTTTTTTACCCAAACTAATTGATCCGGTCCAATTTTGCCAGCAAAAGGTTAATGAAATAGCGAAAAATTACACAAACCACTAACTTAATTGGTTGAAATCCGAACGAAAGTAAAATTCGAGTTAAATAAACGGGAAATAAAAGAACGTTTGGAAATTGTTCCAAACGTCCTCTTTTTAAGATATACTTTTATCAGCCAGCTTACTTGGCAGGCATGTTGTTGACGTCAGTTCTGACGATCAAGACATCGGCCATGGCGTGCTGGTTGACGTATTCGGTAACTGACCCCATCAGCATCCGCTCAACGGCGTTCAAACCGGTGGCGCCCATCACGATCAGGTTGTTGCCGTGGTCCTTGACGAAGTCGTAAGAGATGATTCTCTTCGGGCTGCCGTAACGGATGTGGTAGTCAATGTCGTCAAAGGCCAGGTTGTCGTGAGCCCATTGCTTGAGGCTCTTGAGGTATTCCTCTGAGTCTTGGGTCATTTGGTAGATCGTGTCGCCTGAGATCAAGGTGTCCTGCATTTCGCCCATGAACTGCCGGGTGTCGATCACGTTCAAAACATCAACGTGGTAGCCGTTGTTGACGGCGATCTTCACGGCCTTGTCAAAAGCACGTTCAGCGGATTCAGATCCATCGACAGGTACTAAAATTTTGATTTTTTCTTCAGTCATAGTGCTCATCTCCCGTACTATCTACGTATTTCGCTTATCTATATTTTAACATAAGTCACAGTTTAGCAATGCGCTTTCGCAAAATTGTTACATCTTAAACTTGCAGGGAAGCATTTTTTAAGCGGGATGAAAAAATCAACCGCTAGACAACATAAAAAGAAAATACAGACAAATAAATAAGAAAGGATTCGACAAATGACTTCATTAAAACAGCAATTGCTGGACGTTAAAGGCGGCCGGAACTTCCGTGAACTGGGCGGCTACCAGACCGTTTCCGGCAAAAAGATCAAAATGCACAAGCTGATCCGGAGCGGGCACTTGGCCGACCTGCTCAAGGAAGACCAGGAATACCTGCGCCGCTACGGGCTCAAGTACGATATCGACCTCCGGACCAGTTTCGAAAGAAACAAGCAGCCAGACCGGAAGATCGCGGGCGTTGAGTACTTCGCCGACCCGGTTTTCGATGAGGACTTGACCAACTCCACCATGAGCATTTCCGACATGGCGAGAGAAAGCCAGGATCCAGGCTGGGGCTACCAGCGGATGCTGTGGGCCTACAAGAACATGGCAACCGGGAAGAACGCCAACAAGGCCTACCAGCACCTGTTTGAAGTTCTCCTGGCTAATGAAAAAGATGGCGAGAGCGTGCTTTTCCACTGCACGGCTGGGAAAGACCGGACCGGTTTCGGGGCAATCCTGATCTTGACGGCCTTGGGCGTACCGATGAAAACCATTGAAAAAGACTACCTCTTCACTAATGAAGTAATCAAGGACTTCGTCAGCCAGCTTTTGGCCAAGGAAAAGGCCGCCGGAGCTGATGACAGCCTCCTGGCAACCTTCCGCGATTTGCAGACTGTGCAGCCGGACTACTTCAAGTACCTGCTGAATGTCATCAACCGGGACTACGGCAGCATCAATGCCTACCTGCACCAGCAGATCGGCCTCTCTAATGCTGACCTGTTGGATTTGCGGACGATATACTTGGAGAAATAAGCGCCAGAAGTCAACCAACCCCAGACTAAAGTCTAGGGCTTGCAAGTCGCAAGAGGCTTTTGCCTCTTTGCTTGCACTAATCAGATACGGGGATTTGCTGGTGCAGGGATCCCTAATTACCAGATTTATATTATAGAGCCTCGGGTTGCCTAAGGCTCTTTTCTTTTAGCTTTTATAAGGAATGATCGAATATTCTTCTTCCTCTAACTTGGCTATGCCTTTTTCCAGAATGTTCTTAGCTGCGTTATAGTCCCGGATATGATGGGCTTTGCAGATTGGGCAGTCCCATTCTCTGTCTTTCAAGGTAAGCTTTGGATAGCCGTTATGCCCCATGATGCTGCCACAATTAGAGCAGCGCTGAGTGGTA
Organism: Lactobacillus sp. HMSC08B12; assembly: GCF_001808415.1. Classification (NCBI taxonomy): domain Bacteria; kingdom Bacillati; phylum Bacillota; class Bacilli; order Lactobacillales; family Lactobacillaceae; genus Lactobacillus; species Lactobacillus sp. HMSC08B12. The sequence continues at coordinate 22,352 of NZ_KV793217.1, forward strand.
TTGCGCTTGTCGATCTCAATGTACTTCTTGCCATAGAGATCTGCTTTGTATTCAAGCATTCTCTGGAAGCTGTACCAGCCAACATCGGCAATTGACATTGCCAAGGCATGATTTTTCATCAAGTTTTTTCCTCTCAAGTCCTCAAGCACTACTACGTCGTGGTTATTGATGTATGCAGTACTCAATTTCTGTAAGAAGTCTTCTCTTTGATTTTTGACGTGCTGGTGCAGGCGGGCTGCTTGCAGGCGGGACTTTTGATAATTCCGACTTTCAGCTAGCTTGCGGCCTTCCTTTTTTGCCCGCACTTGTCTTCTTGACATCCGCCTTTGCAGGCTTTTCAGCCGTTTTAATGATTTCCGGTAGTAGCGGGGATTGTCAATAACATTACCGCTGCTGTCCGTCAAGAAATTGTCGGTATTCAAGTCAATGCCTGTGATCTTGCCTGTTTTTGGCTTTGGATCGATAAAAGGCGCCACGTCCCCAATCTGAAGAGAGAGATAGTAGCCAGAAGTATCATACTTGATCGTTGCCGTCCCAATCCGGAAATTTGGATTATGCGCAAGAATTTTTCGATAGCTTGATCCACTTATTCTAATTCTTCCTAGCTTAGGCAATTGTACGTGCTTTGTGTCCAGGAACCTAACTGATCCGGAGAAAGGCGTACAGTTTCCTTTTTTCTTGTTTTCGGTTGTGTAGGTACAAGAAGTTTGATAGCTGTCGCTTACGCCTTTCTTGTGGTATTTGGGAACGCCGGAAGAGTGAATTTTTTTGAACATATTCCAAGCCGCATTGTAGTTAAGTTTAGCCTGGGCTACTGCTAAGCTGTCAACGTCATTGACAGACATATAGGAATAATACTTAGACAGCTTCTTTTTCCGCAGTTCTAGTGTCTCAATTCTTTCAGCTACTGTTTGGATATAGATGCCAGTTTTTCTAAGATGCAACAATTCAGAATTTATAGCAATCAGCTTGTTGTATACAGCCCGGCTTACGCCACAGTTGATGGCAATTATTCTTTTCTGCTGGGAGCTTGGGTAGATCCTCATCTTAATTCCAAGATGATAAGGAAGATCCGACATGGAGATCATCAATTGCTTTCTTGCCATTTTTTCTCACCTCTTTTCTTGCTATAATTATACCATGCAGAGCCAGTCAATGACTGAAATAAAGGTTTAAGAAAGCTTGTAGTTTAGCTGCATGGGAGGTAAGACAATGACTGAGAAGATGAAAGATGCTGTCTATACAAAACGCTATGTTTACAACTGCCATTATCATCTGATCTGGTGCACTAAATACCGCAATCAGATCTTCACGACTAGCGAACTGGCAAGTGAGATGAAAGAGCTGATTATCGATACGGCAACAAGCAATGATATCCAGATTGAGAAACTAGAAGTTATGCCAGAACATGTCCATGCAATGATCTCCTTCAGACCGTCAAAATCTATCAGCTCAGTAGTGAAAGCTCTCAAGGGCCATACTGGATACGTATTTTTGCGAGACCACCCAGACGTACGGAAAAACAAATGTTGGGGCGGCAACTTGTGGTCATCCAGCTATTACATTGGGACTGTAGGCAATATGTCCAAAGACACCATAGAAAGATATATCAACGATCAGATCTACAATGCAAAAAAGGATGGCAAACCCTATCCATCCACCCATTGAAATAGGTGGACTTCCGGGCCTGCCATCCAGTGAATTAATCATTAAAAGCCCTCTTCCCGCAGGGCAGAGTACAAGCCGGCAGGATCAGTCTGGGCAAAAATCCAACTGAGGTCTGCTGGTTCAGCCTGGCTGAGGAAGGTCATGGTTCTGGCTAAAAGTTCAGCCTGGCCGTCCGCCTTTTGGTCCAGCAGCATGAAGCAAAAGCCAACTGGCAATTCGCGGCTAGGATCGACCATGCTCTTGAAGCTGACCGGGGCCAGCAGCTTAATGGGAACGACCCGCTGCTGCTTGACGAAGCAGCCTTCCGTGTGCGGAAAAGCCAGGTTGGGGAGACCCGGGGCCAGATTGCAGCTGGCCAGGCCGGTCGGAAAGTCCTCTTCTCTGTCCACCACCTGGTCTAAAAAGCCGGCCGCTACCAGCCCCTGCTCCAGCAGCTTTTTGTAGACTTGGGCAAACATGTCAGCCCGGTCTTCGGCCCGCAAAACAAAACAGCTTTCCGCTTTTAAGAGTTCTTCAGTCACTTTTAGTCCACCCCTTTTTTCAAAAATACAACTACTTTTATTATAAGCTTTCTGCCGTTGGGCAACTTGGCTGATGCTTAATTTTTGACTAGTCAGCTGGGGCGGAAAATGGTAAAGTTATTTTAGGAAAAAAACGCAATATCTCGCAGCGGACATGAAAGGAATACAAGATATGCCAAAAAAGACGATCTACTTCGGTGCCGGCTGGTTCACTGACCGCCAAAACAAAGCCTACAAGGAAGCCATGGAAGCCCTCAAGGAAAACCCAACGATTGACCTGGAAAACAGCTACGTTCCCCTGGACAACCAGTACAAGGGTATCCGGGTTGATGAACACCCGGAATACCTGCATGACAAGGTTTGGGCTACGGCCACCTACAACAACGACTTGAACGGGATCAAGACCAACGACGTCATGCTGGGTGTCTACATCCCTGACGAAGAAGACGTCGGCCTGGGCATGGAACTGGGTTACGCCTTGAGCCAAGGCAAGTACGTCCTTTTGGTCATCCCGGACGAAGACTACGGCAAGCCGATCAACCTCATGAGCTGGGGCGTCAGCGACAACGTGATCAAGATGAGCCAGCTGAAGGACTTCAACTTCAACAAGCCGCGCTTCGACTTCTACGAAGGTGCCGTATACTAAAAACAACTATATCTAACAAAAGGCCTGCCTTCCGCAATTTTGGAAGACAGGCTTTTCTTTTTTCTAAAACTCCCGGGGTGCTTCCAAAGCATTTGGCACCAAGACTTCAGCTCTGAATTCTCCCCCGCCGCTGGCCAGCGCTTGCGGGCTAAAAGTTAGCCGCAGGCGGCCATGGTAAGGCTCCAAAAAGGATTTGACCTTGCCTAAGCCAATCCCTACCCGGCCGTTTGCTACAACATTATCTCTTTCTGACCCGATCTTGACCTTCTTCTCTGTTTGGTTAAGCACGGTTAAAAGCATGGTTTTCCCGGAAAACTTCAGCCCTGCCTTAACCTGGTGGTCTGCCGCCAGTGAGGCTGCCTGGCAGGCGTTTTTCAAAAGATTGCCGGCAATGATGCACAGATCCAGCTGCCGCAAGGCTAAGTTGCCGGGAATCACCCCGGTCCAGCTGATTTCAACCTGCGGATACCGGGCGGCCAGGTCACTAATCACGGCATTGATTCCGCTGTTGCCAGTATCGATCAATCGCCGGGTCATCTGGCTGCTGCCAACCAGGTCGTCAATATAGGCCGTCAGTTCCTGGTACTGGCCGGCATGAGCCAGGCCCTGCAAGCTGACCAAGTGCTGGCGGGCATCGTGGCGGAATTTCTTGGTTTCTTTCTCCCGGGCCAAAAGCGATTCATAATAGTTTTCCTCAGCTTGGAGAAGCTGCTCTTGTTCACTCATCTCGCCTTTTAATTTCCAAACCCTAAACTGTCCTTGCAAAAGAGCCATGTCCAGCCAGACGGCAGCCCCGGCCAGGCAGGCCTCTAGCACTGGCAGTTGCTTTTGCAGGCGAAGATAGGCTTGAAAGCGGCCTGCTGTCAGACTCGCCGCACCCAAAGCCAGAATTTCCAGGAAAACAAGCAGCCACTTGTCCTTGTCCGGCCAGCTGTCAAAAACATTTTTGACCTTAGGCGCCAAAAACAAGTAAACGAAAGTCAAAGCTATGGCAGCTTCAAAAACAAGATCAGCCGCGCCCACTTCTTGCCGGCGGATCAGCTGCTTTAGACTCAGATCCAGCAGGCTTAAAATCGCATAGCTGCCCAGCTGGCTGAGGTCTCCTTCTTTCAACGGCCCCAGCAAAGTCCGGCCCAAAGCAAGCAAGGCATAGACCAAAGCTTCATTCAACAAGCCCAGCTGGGGACCGGCCAGGCAGTAGGCCGCCAGACCAAAAACGTAAATCCCCAGCAGCCAGACCGGCCTGATTTTCTCAGCAAAGAGATAGGCAAAAGCCAGATAGAGCTTGCTGAACTGCAGCAGGATAAAAGCCGTGTTCAAAAGCGTCACGGAATCGATAAACAAATTCATATTTCCTCCAAAATCACAGCGGCTGGGCATAAAAGCGCAGGTAGTCAAGCCAGGCAGCTTCTACAGCCTTGACCTGGCGGCGGGGAAGCAGGATTGGCTGCTTTAGGCCGGCAAGGTAGAGCTGATTATGCTTTAGATCACTGATATGCTGATAAGCCACGATGTATTGCCTGCTCACCCGGCCAAACAAGGCACTGTCCAGTTGTTTTTCCCAATACTTCAAGGGTTCTGGGCTGATTACTTTTTGGTCAGCCGTATAGATGCAGCTCTGGTCTCCCAAACTTTCCAGCAGACGGATTTCATTTAAGGGCAGAGCGGTCATTGCCTTGTCCGGCAAAGGAACTGCTAGCAGCTGCCTGGCCAGGATTTCTTGGTAAGCAGCCCGCAAAACCAAAGCAATATTCTCCTTCTTCCAGGGCTTGAGCAGGTAGCGGAAGGCCTTGACTTCGAAGGCGGAAGGCATATAGCGGTCATAAGCAGTTAAAAAGACCAGCAAATCGCCGCGCTTGTCACGGCGCAGGCGACGGGCCGTCTCCATGCCGCTTGTACCAGGCATTTCAATGTCCATGAAGATCAAGTTGTACTTTTTCCCTGCTTCAAGGAGGTCATCCCCGCTCGCGTAGCAGTCGACATGTGCGGCGTTTAACTCCATGACCAGCAACTGCCGCAAGCTCGCGCGTTCTTTTTCCTCATCGTCGCAAACCGCTATCCGCAGGCCCAGCTCCTCTTTCATCCCTCATCTATCCTTTCCGGCCAATCATCCGTTTAACTTCAGTTTTGCTCTTTTTGCTCAAGAGCTTTCCATATACCAAAGTATACAGCAGGATAAAGGAAAACTGGCAGATCAGCAAGCCGGCAGGACTTGCAGCGTAAAGAACAAGCAAGATGGCCGTGACCAGAAAACAAACAAGCAGCGCTAAGGCAGCCGCCACCGCAGCAGGCGTAAAAATTATTCTCCACTTATGCCCGCTGGTAAACAAGGCGAAAACCTTGGACCGGTTGAGCTGAACCCAGGCTCCAGCTTGATAATTTAAGATGCTGGCTAGCAAAAACAAGAGCAAGATGCAGTTCAGCAGCTGCCACAAGCAGCTCTTTAAGTAGAGCTTGGCCAGCTCCAGCTTGCTTTGAGCGAGTTGCTTCAAGCGGAAGGGTTCTGGCGAGTAAATTTTTGTCAAGCCGCGCCGCTTTAAGGCAGGAATAAGCTTATCTGACTGGATAAAGAAGAGATTGCCTGTCGACAAAGCTGGATATAAAAAGCCATGCATGTCATAAATCTGGCTGGGCCGTTTGCTGTAGATGAGCAAGGGCTTGCGGCAAATTTGAAAATCTTGCGTTTCATTTAAAGCGGCCAGCTTTTTCCGGCTGGTCAACAAGTGCATCCCTTTCGGCACGGTTTGCCGCTTTGCGGTATTAAGTGGCAAGATTCTACGCAAAAAATTCCGACTTTCTGCTGGCAAATCGGCTAGGGCAACTTCCTTTAGGTCCTGGTGGCTGATACCGGCCAGTTTTAAAGCCCGGTCATTGACGAAAACAATGTGGTCATATCCCCCTAATTCAGCTTTTGACGTTTGCATCTGGTCATCCATGATTAAGGACAAAACCGCGTTGCCTTGCCGCTCTTCATCTTTGATGAGCGCGAGTTCAGCCGGGTAATGATCTCTTTGGTCCAAGCGGCCGTCATCATCAAAACTGACTGCGGCTGGAACTTGCTGCCATTTTTCCTTTGACTGGTAATTTTCATAGGCACTCTTGGCCAACAAGGCCGCTTGCGGCAGGGACCAGGCTAACAGCAGCAAGGCTGAGACCTGCAGGCAGCGCAGGGCGATTTTTCCTTGCTTTTTTACAGAACCGCGGCTGACACAAAATTTGTCCGGCAGCTTCATCAGCAGGAGTGAACAGAAAATCAAGACCAGTTCAATCAACAGTAAAAGAGCAGAATTGCCTAAAATACTTTTTTTACGAAAAATCAGACCAAACAGCAAAATGCCAAGCAGGCTGCCAGAAAGGCTCCAAACAAAGAGACAGGTAAAATTATCCAGGCAGATTTCCAACCTGCTGATTCCGGCCAGCAGGCGAATGGCATCTTTACGATAGCCAAGCTGCAAAGGCAAAAGCAGGCTTGTAACGTATAAAAGTAGACTGCAGATCAAGGGCAGCCGGTCTACTGCATCGCGGCCGGGGCCAAGAGAATACAGAAAAACAAGGGAGAGGAGCAAACAGGAAGCAGCAATACTTATTTTATTACGCATGGTCATTCCCCCAGGCAAATTCGCGCGTCACACTTTTGCCCCAGTTTTTCATCGTGGGTGGCGATAAAGACGAGCGCGCCTGCCTGGGCCTGCTTTAAAAGCAAGTCAGTGACCAGCTGGCGGTTGGCCGCGTCCAAAGAAGCGGTCGGCTCATCCGCGTAGACCACCTGACCCTGTTTGTATAAAAGGCGGGCCAAACCCAGACGCCGCTTTTCCCCACCAGAAAGCACGGCTGCTTTTTCATAAGCTTGCGTTAAGCCAAGTATTTTTAAGCAATGCAAGGCTTGTTCCTGGCCTTTTTTCACCTTAGTCAACGAAACGTTGTACAGCAAGCTTTCTTCATTGATGATTCCAGCATCTTGGTAGAGAAAGGCTGCCTTTTCCCGCCAAAATCTCTCCCTTTTCCCTTCTGGCCAGCTGCTGGCATTCTCGCCATTGATCAGAATTTTTCCCTTGCTTGGCAGGCTTAACAAGCCGAGCAGGTTGAGCAGAGTGGTCTTACCAGCGCCGGACTGGCCAATTAGGGCAACTGCTTGCCCACCATTTGCTTGAAAAGACAAATCTTGAAACAGCAGCTTGTCTCCTGCTTGTGCTGTAATCTGATCGGCATAAACGCTTATTCCTCTCATTGCGCTATATCCTCCTAAATAAAAACTGGAAACATCTAGTGTAGTGTCATACTGATATCTTAA
>NZ_KV793218.1:0-765 GCF_001808415.1 Lactobacillus sp. HMSC08B12
TGAAGTGCCATAGAAAAGTTAGACATTTTAGAAAATCTTAAATAGTTGCCATTACACGATCTCTGTATTTTACAGGGGTCGTGTAATTTAGTTTATTGGACCGTCTGATGTTGTTAAACCAATATATGTAATCTTCAAGTTCTTGTTGAACTTCCTCCAAAGAATGCAGTTTAACTCGATTTAGTCTCTCACGTTTCATTAAGTTGAATATAGTTTCACCCGGTGCGTTATCGTGACAGTTTCCCTTTCTGGACATGCTTTGAACTAGTTCCATCTCTTTCAAGCGGGCTTGGTAGGTTGGACTTTGATACTGAGAACCTTGATCAGAATGGATAACTGGGTGGGAGTAAGCCGGTAGTTTGGTTTCCAATTCATCTAGCATACCCAATACTAACTCCATGTCGGGGGAGTAGCTAGCAGTACATGCAAGGATCTCCAAAGAAGCCTCATCCACTACAGGCGAGATATAAACTTTCTTACCGTTAGTTAGTGCATATTCTGTAATGTCGGTATGGATAACATGATATGGCCTTTCTTCATCGAAGTGCTGCTGAAGAAGGTTATCAGCTACTTTTCCTACAGTACCTTTGTAGGAGCTGTATTTTGCAGTTCTCTTGTGATATAGCTCGGTCTTCAGCCCGATACTGCGCATCAGTTTACGCACTGTTTCCATCGCTAATTTAACGCCCTTGTCACGCAGAGCAGCCCACATCGGACGGTAGCCATACGTGCCTTGGCCTTCGTTGTAGTAGATATCTTTGATAA
>NZ_KV793219.1:0-3320 GCF_001808415.1 Lactobacillus sp. HMSC08B12
GGTGATGTTCTACCACTGAACTACTTCCGCTGAACTACTTCCGCATATTTCGTTTGATCGGGAAGACAGGATTTGAACCTGCGACCCCCTGGTCCCAAACCAGGTGCTCTACCAAACTGAGCCACTTCCCGGTACTCCGCCTGTCAGACTCGAACTGACGACATCCTGATTAACAGTCAAGCGCTCTACCAACTGAGCTAAGGCGGAATTTTCTGCCGCGCCTCGGCGACGCAACAACTAGTATTTTACAGGGTTTAGGGAAAATGTCAACACTTTTCAGCGAATAAATCAAAAACTTTATTGGCAAGCCTTCTCTGCTTTTCTTTTTAAATTTGTTTTAATTTAGCCTTGATTTATTTCTCATTTGGATTACAATAGTTCTTAATTAAAAAAGTAAGCCATAAAAAGACGAGTAAAGGCGGGCAACCTCCAGTGAGCTGGTGAGAGTGGAAATTCAGCAGGCTCTGCCCCCCTTGAAAAACACTTTTTCAGCTGCCAACCGAAAGACTTAGCTCCAGTAGGCTTGGCCGGTTCTGGTCCGTTACCACCGGATGAGCATATTTGTGCTCAAGAAGCAGGCTCTATTATCAGAGCAATTTGGGTGGTACCGCGGAACAAAGCCTTTCGTCCCTTACCGGGGAGCGAAGGGCTTTTTCTTTGCTTGGCGACCCTTTTTTCATTAAATAGCAATTTTTACTCACTTAAATTATTTTTTGCTTAAAAAAGAAAGAGGCAGCGAATATGTGCGGATTTTTAGCGATCGACTCCAAAGAATTTGACTTGAAGACCTTTGACGAAGCCCTGGCCAAATGCCAGGATCGGGGACCGGACATGACCAGGGTCTTTGACGAGCGGGGAGTTACTTTTGGCTTCAACCGCTTGGCCATCATGGACTTGACGGACAGCGGGATGCAGCCCTTTGAAACCCTGGACTGCACCCTGGTCTGCAACGGGGAAATCTACAACTACCCGGAACTGAAAAAGAACCTGGAAACCGACTACGAATTTACTTCCAGCAGTGACTGTGAAGTTCTGATCCCCCTTTACCGCAAATACGGGATTGAGACGATGGTTAAGATGCTGGATGGGGAATTTTCCTTTGTCCTCTATGATCACCTCTCAAAGACGATTTACGCGGCTAGAGACATCATCGGTATCCGGCCAATGTTCTACGGCTTTACTAAAAAAGACGGCAAGATTGCTTTTGCCTCAACTGGCAAGAACCTGCTTGACCTCTGCCGCGAAATCCACCCCTTCCTGCCTGGCCACTACTATGACGGGGAAAAGATCGTGGCCTACCATGAACCAGACCTCACCCCCAAGATGAGTACTGACGATTTTGAGACTGCGACTCACAAGATTCATGACCTTCTGGTTGAATCAGTTGACCAGCGCCTGGCCTCAGACGCCCCGGTCGGCTACCTCCTTTCAGGCGGCCTTGACTCTTCCCTGGTCTGCTCGATCGCCGCCCGCCTGCAGCCAGATACGAAGATCAGAACTTTTGCCATTGGGATGGACCAAAACCCGATCGACCTTAAATATGCCCGGGAAGTGGCTGACTACCTGGGAACTGACCACACCGAGTTCATCATGACCAGAGAAGACGTGTTGGGTGTTTTAAGAGAAGTCATCTATACTTTGGAAACCTGGGACATCACGACTATCCGGGCTTCAATCGGGATGTACATTCTCTGCAAGAAGATCCATGAAACAACTGACTTGAAGGTCATCTTGACTGGTGAATGCTCTGATGAGCTATTTGGCTACAAATACACCGACTTCGCTCCAAGCCCGGAAGAATTCCAAAAAGAAGCAGCCAAGCGGCTCAGAGAGCTCTACATGTACGACGTCTTGCGGGCAGACCGCTGCATTTCCGCCAACTCTTTGGAAGGCAGAGTGCCTTTCGCTGACCGGGAATTCGTCGACTACGTCATGAGCGTGGATCCGGACTTGAAGATGAACCACTACCACAAGGGCAAGTACTTGCTCCGGAAGGCCTTTGAAGAAGGCGACTGGCTGCCCCGCGACATCCTTATGCGGGAAAAAGCAGCCTTCAGCGACGCCGTGGGCCACTCCATGGTTGATGACCTTAAGGAATACGCTGAAAGCAAGTACAGCGATGAAGACCTGGCTAAAGCAGGCGAAAAGTACCCATACCGGACGCCATTTACCAAGGAATCACTTCTTTACCGGGATATTTTTGAAGAATTCTACCCTGGCAAGGCTGACTGGATCAAGGACTACTGGATGCCAAACAGAAGCTGGAAGAGCCTGGAAAGCGTCACCGACCCAAGTGCCCGGGTATTGAGCAACTACGGGGCTAGCGGTGAATAAGTAAAAAAGAAAATACAAAATTAAAAGGACCGGAACTTAATCCAGTCCTTTTTTGACTTCCCAAAAGGCTAAAGCGCTAGCGGCGGCAACATTCAAGGAGTCCACTCCTTCAGCCATCGGTATCTTGATCGTATAGTCGCTCTCCGCGATCGTTTGCGGCAACAGGCCTGGTCCTTCAGAACCTAAAATGACAGCCAGACGGTCTGCTTCTTTTAAGACCGGGTCGTCGATGTCAACCGTGTTGTCCCTTAAAGCCATGGCCGCGGTCTTAAAGCCCAATTCCTGCAGGCTGGCCACGCCTTTTTCCCGCCAAAGTTTTTGATCCAGATAAGTCCAAGGCACCTGGAAAACCGTCCCCATGCTGACCCGGCCGCTTCTCCGGTATAAGGGATCACTGGAGTCGGTTGTAATCAAGACCCCGTCCATGCCTAAGGCCGCGGCTGAGCGGAAAATAGCGCCAACATTGGTTGGATTGACGACGCTCTCTAAGACCCCGACTCTGGCATGCTTGGGCAAGGCAGCCGCAAATTCACGCAGACTTGGCCGCTTTTTTCTTCGAAAGGCACAAATGGCGCCCCGAAGCAGATTATAGCCTGGCAGCTGGCGCAAAAGGTCAGACTGAGCGACAAAGATCGGAAAATCAAGCAAGTGATCGTGGTTGGCAGCCAGCTCCCGGTCAAAGTCCGCTAAATCACGTTCTAAGGCCTTTTCCTCCACCAGCATGGCGATTGGCTCATAGCCGGCCCTAATTGCCCGCTCGATTACTTTCGGACTTTCAGCGATGAAAATACCGGCTTCTGGCTCATAGTAATGAAAGAGCTGAGCTTCATTGTAATCAGTAAACAGCTTTAGTCTGGGATCATCGAAAGCGTTAATTCTGATCAGATTGTTTTCTCTGTCGATTCTGTCCATGTCTTTATATCTTTCTTATTCTCTAGCCTCTTACCTATTTTACTATAGAAAACAAAAAGAGCCAGACTTCCGTC
>NZ_KV793220.1:0-17780 GCF_001808415.1 Lactobacillus sp. HMSC08B12
TATTTACACAAGAATTTATACTGAACCTTTAGTTTGCAAGATCGAGCCATACTCTTTTGCATCATATAGTTCATCTAAAGTTTCTTTGATTGCTGGTGCAATATTTTTATTCTCTTGATATATTTCTTCTAGTGAGGCTTGATCAATATTGTTACTTTCCCGAATTTCGTAAACATGTGGTTGTATGTTACGACTGAAGAAACGACGATCATACGCTCTGGCCTTCATCATTATTGAAAAATAGGCTAATTGAGCTGCTCGTTCATCAATATCTAATCCCCAGATATTATTCTCAACAATACTGATGGCTGCCTCACGGGTTGAATAACCATATTCTTGGTAGATATTCATCAGTACATCAAAGAAGTAAACTAAGATGTGACCACTTCCGCAGCAGGGGTCAATACACTTGATTTCTTCCGACTTTAACTGGCTATACTTTTGTTTAATTGTATCAACTTGAGCCTGTACATCAGCTTCTTGCTTTGCATCATCAATGTAATACTTCAGTTTTTCCTTAAAACTTTCAGACGGGTGTCCTTCATACCACATTCTCCCCAAACTGTTATCAACCATGTATCTAACAATCCAATCCGGGGTAAATAGTTGCGTCGCTGCAGGAATACTATCCTTTGAGATCTTGATTTTCTTCTTAAGATCAGCAAAGACTTTATCCTTCAGCTCACTGTTGTAATACTGATACAACCAGCCGATAATCTGCACTTGATCCTTCCAGTCGTCCTCTGGAATTAGAGATACCATTTGCTCCAATACGCTACCATCTCTTAGCAGGTTATCTGGCAAAAGGAGCTCTGTATAGTCATTCAACCGTTGAAACATTTTCGGTAAGGCTGAATTAAGCTCATTACACTGAACGATCAGTAAATACCGATATAGTTCTTCCGTCTTGTTTTCATCTTGAAGCTGGTAAACCTTTTGTATATCTAAACCAGCAAAATCTAAGTTAATAGCTTCTGACAGTATTTCAGGCTTAAATTCGTTGTTTTCATTAGTAAAAACACGAATATGGGAAGGTAAGTAACCATTAACTTCCATGAAGCGGAGTGCGATAAAGCGGTTAAACCAAGTATAAGCTACTTCCTCAACAACTTGGTCATAACCCTTCTCATTAATTTGACGAATCAAAGCACGACGTTGAATTTTCTCGTCTTGAGACAACAATACCCCATTAATGGAGTCTGCATTTACATTTATCATATTGTCTTTCTCAATCCCATATCTAGCTGCTCGTTGTGCTACACGAGTTAGTAACTCTGTTCTAGCCCAAACCGCAAACTTCTTTATCGAATTCTTTTCCATTTTCTAGCCCCATTATCTAATTTCTACTTCGTCAGAATCCTTTAATAGCGTTTCTAGCTTGTCTCTTACTTGTTCCAAATAATTGCGAATATCATTCTCATCTTTGATTGAAGCTTGGTTAAAGACAAGTCGACGTTCAACTGACCTAATCTTCTTAGACTTGACATTGCTCTTTTGTTGAGGTCCTACATTTGATTTAGGTTTTACCTCTGGCTTTTGAACCGGTCTGTTAAGTTGATCCAGTTCTTTAATTGCTCGGTCCTTATTATCAATAATCTGATTTTCAATTGCGGCAAAATATGCTAAAACTCTTGTATTTCTAAGGTCTTCCTTCAGTTTGTCATACTGCTGGTCTGCTCTATTGCTGATACCCTTGGCAAGATCATAATCTTTACTATCTTCCATCTTGCTGTGAATTTCACCAAGGCAAGCTTGGATGATTTCGATTAGCTCTTCTCGCTTTTCATCAAGCAACCTATCATGAATGTTTTCCAGATTTGACATCAAGCTATTTAACTTTGGGATCTCGTTATAATTATAGTTCTTAACATCAACATTTAAGATCTTCTGGATCTGTTTTAAGTCTTCTTTGGCTTCCGGAATATCAGTTAAAGCATTCCTATCTGGAGTTAACGAAGATACTAAGCGGCTGGCTGAATTAAAGATTGAAACTTGATTCTCGAAAAAATTATCAACTTTTGATAATTCTTCTTGACTATCATATAAAGCGTCTTCCTTTTCGATCACTTTATTGAACAAAGCGATATTATCCTTATATTGGGTTAAAATTTCACCAGTTAGATGAACTGCATCCAGAACAGCACCTTTATTTGGATAACGATGATCCTTAAATTCATTTAACAGTAATTTATATTGATTCTGCTGATCTTGGAATCTCTTAATAATAAAGGCGGCTAAGCCATCTTCATCATTTGGAATATCCATTTCATCGAAATAATCTCTTAGAAACTCAACAACTTCTTTGATAGTTGCTGGATCAGCATTAATCCGCTTACAAATTTCAGTTTTCCCGATTTCACTTCGTAAGCGCAAAACGTCTAATAACCTTGGATCGTTTGGCTGTACAACATTACCACTATTCTTAATCGTAACTTTTTGGTAGCTAACCAATAAACCTAAGACTGCTAAAATGTCATTTAGACTCCACCCGTAAGGAATTGCAGTGAATCTCTTTTGCAGATCGCTCATAGTGACTAAGATGTTTTGACGCAGTTGTCTTTCAAGATAGTCATCCATTTCTTTCGCTGCATCGTAGTTATCCTCATACTCGAAACTAACGGCTCTTTCACTTTTTCCTTGAAAAAGATCTCTCAAATTAGCATCGGCAGTCTTGCCATCATAATGCTTATGCACTTGCTCAAGCTTACTGTATACAGTTGAGACCAAGTAATTTAAGACATTATCTAACTTCGATTTAGCATCATTTCCTTGAACAGAAATTCTCTCACCTGCAGCATAAAAAGTTCCGCTGACAATTGCCTCTTGTAAAGCACTTGTTGCTTCTTTTTCATATTGACTTGCCTGCTCTTGCTGACCACGAATGATGTTTTGTTGCGTTTGTGGCAACTGACTAATATTGCGTTGCTTCACATATTTATGAATCTTCATTGCTTGTTGAAGCAAGTCATAATATGGCGAATCAGCTAAAACTACATATGAATCATGTCCAGAAGAATTAGCAGTCAACTTCAGTTCAGACTTATCCGTTTCATCAGTTGCAACTGTCAGAATTCTAAGGCTCATCCCATTCTGAACCTGGCCTACTCTAAGGTCATCAACCCAACGATCAAATGAATAGTCATTTTTACCATACCGATACTTATTACTTGGGTAGATATCGTCAAAAATTCTTTTGCTAATTTCAACAACAATCTCACTGTTGTCGACCACGATATTACTGATCTCTCGCTGGATATCCTGCTCTTCATCAGTTAAGAAGTTATATGTGTCACCAGTTCTGCCAATCTTGTTTTGAGACAGCAAGCGATTAAGAGACTCACTAATTTTCTTCTTGGCATCAATTTTATCTAAGTTGATATTATCAGCCATTAAAATCACAATATTATCAATATTGGCCGGTACATCATCAATATAACGAATAAGATACAGCAGTTTTAAAACATCAACATCTACCTGTTCCAGCCCCTCATGGTTATCTGCAGCTCTTTGTGCCCGGTCAATCACTTGTCGAATTGAACTATCCAGGAAGGTTTGAACTGTATCATAGAACATTTGGAATGGTGCCAACGTGCGTTCATCACGGCTTTCCAATTTTTGTGCCACTTCTTGGAAACCGCTTAACATTGAACGCTCACCGCCGGATAAGTGTTTCCCCGCATTACCATGTTTCCGGATTTGCGCAAATACATTTTGCATTAATGTGAACTGGTATGGCACAAATGGAAAATCCTGAATAAATTCTTCTTGACCTCTAAACCCTTTTATATCGAGTGTTGAACCAGAAAATGAAAATAGGTTACGCATAACAGAGTCATTGTCATCATATACATTGCCCAAAATTTCTTTAGCTTGATCTGTTTTACGCAAGATACGTTTCTGAATAACTTCGTCAACTGATGAAGACGACAAACTCAGACGAATTGAAAATCGAGCTTGAATCTTTGAGAATTCATCGTTACGAACCTTGATTATTTCATCAATTGCTTCTTGCCCGGTGCAGACTACCCAAACCTTACCCTGACAGCGACTACCAAGTTCTTCTACAATAGATTGAAGATTCAGCAGTTTATGGTTGTCTGTTCCAACGTATTGGCCCACTTCATCAGCCATGAACAATAAGCGAAAATCAGCCGGTTTAGTATCAACGTAGTCTTTTATCTCATCAACCAGTCGGTCGATACTGATCTCATCCGTTTCTTCGCCATTGAACCAGTTCCCAGCTGCCTTTTCACTCATCCCCAGTACTTCTTGCAAGGTTTCTTCTACTTCATCTTCGTAAAAGTCAAAAGAATCTCGGCTTTCAAGCCATGACTCGCCGCTTTTTTCTTCAAAAACTCTTCTAAACTCTTCTGTCTTCCCTTTTTTGTCAATAAAGCGTTCTAAACGCGCAACCTTTAAATTCTCTCCGTAAAAACCCAGATGATTGTAAAACATCTTAGCAAAAACCCGTACAACTGCATCCGCATTAGTTGTTACTGATTCAACGTCAATGTTAAACAGAATCGTTTCCGCCTTACTTTTTGTCGCTTTTTCGATCAATTCAAAAGTCAGCGGATCTCCCTCAAACTTATCTCTAAAATACTCAACTGTCGGGTGCCCATCAATTTCTTTATTTTGTAAAATGTATGACAACATCTTTAAGAAGTGAGATTTACCACTACCAAAGAAGCCTGAAATCCAGACCCCGATATCAGCTGTTGGTTGATCAAATGATTCATCAAAAGCATCAAAGAAAGTTACGAAGTGCTTCTTTAACTCTTTAGTGATAACATACTCTCTAACTTCTTGGCTAAGAGTTACATTAGTTTTTTCATCAACCTTGATGACACCATTGATGTTACGATTGATATCATCTTTGAACATTTCTTTAATTCTCATTTTTCTTCCTCACATTAAATCAAATTAAAAGCTCGATAATAATCATTTGGCTGGAGCTTGTTAAACAAGGTTAATTGATGTCCATCAAAACTACCAGGATACATCACGACAATTGGAATTTTGGGTATTACAGGCTGCAATGCTTCAAGTAGTGTATGCAATCGTAAAAATGGATATACTTCCCCAACGCCTGTTAGAAGCAGTATGTCTCCCGTTTCTTGCGGTTCATATTGAATTTGTTCGACAAAATTTTGTACCTTTCTTGCACCTTTTAGGCTAACTAAGAGCTTTTCTGAACCTTTTTTCTCTTCTTTCGCAGGAATTTTATCTAACAGTCGCTTATTTTGACAAATATCAAGAAAGACGTCGTACAGATTTCTAGTAATCAGGTTACATTTTAGGCTAGTATCTTTTTGAAGCTGTTCAACGTAGTAACGCACTTTCATTTCATCTTTAGGATCGTAGCAAAAGATACGAATATTGACTTCATTGCTCAACCCTTTGCCTTCCAAGAAATCACTTGTTTGAATTGTTTTTTTGAAACTATCTAATCGAGCATTTAGGCTATCAGTCATTTTTAATTCTCCTTAATCGAAGCAGTTAAAAGCAATTAATGCAACTTTGTCTCCGTTATCTTTAATCGCTTTCTCAAGAATGGGAGAAATGATTACTGGGTTAAGTTTTGTCGACTTTAAACTATCTAAATAATCATTTTCAATTAGGAGGTGATTCAATTCTCTCTTTATGCGCTTGATAGTTGAATCAGACCATTTAGCAACATTATCATGCTGTTCTTGAAGGGAATTAATGAAAACATTTAGATCAATGTGACCATACGTTAAATTATTTGTTCGATATTTTTCGCCAATTACCGTTATCATAAAATCCCAAACCAGATGGTATTGACACATCATTGCATATAAGTCAATTTGTTTAGCTACTTCAACGGGAGCGGTAGCTAGTGCCTTTATTAAGTTAGAATTACCTAATGCAGCTAAACGTTTCAAGCATGTCCTAGCCATACTTCTGAGCATTCGATCTGTAGGATATTGATAGAGATTTTCGCTAACAACCTTTTCAATAATTTGCTCATCAGTCATACCTTTAAGTTGAAGTTGAGCCGTCAGTCTCGTTTCATTAAAAAGAAACTTTTCTCTCGTTATTACTCCAGTGTATGGCCAATTATCTCTAAATGTTGCCATTGATAACCTCCCTAAGTGCATTTGTATCGTGTGAATCACACAATATGCCAACTATTATTATATAAGGAAACTTCCTATTTGTCTGTAGCAAAAAAGTCCTCCAAGTGTCCACTTAGAGGGCTATTTACCCATTAAGATTATTTTCCCTTCAACTCCTATTCCTTCTTCCCAGATACGACCTCAATCTGTAATTCGCTTTGATCAATGCCATAGAAGTCAAACAAGTCTCTCAACTTGTGAATCTTGTTCCAGTTGTCAGTGCTCGTGTACAAGTAGACACCGTCAGCAACTTGGCTAAAGCCGTTTTCTGGATGATCAATCAGTACTTTTTCAAGTTTTGTCCTATCACCTGCAATTAGTTGGCGCATAGGCGCAGGATCAAGCTCATAGAGTGCCCGCACAACTCCGATATACATCTCTTTCCAAGTACGCTTAGGTAGCTTGTAAGGTGTGTTCATCAAACTGTAGGAAGCGATCTTCACGTTAGCGTAGTTGTTGTCGTCATCAAGGCCATACACTTCATTTTCAACAACCTTCGGCTGAAAATTACTGCTTGGCATTGGCCAGAGCTTCAAAGCCGTCTGCTTCAACAGTTCACTGCGTTCTATTAATTCCTTTTCAGTCCAATGGTCACATCCCTTAACAAAATCATTCAGTCTAAATCCACTATGATCAAAGCCGTTCTCAGCCGTCTTTTTCTCGTGAAAACTCTTGTTGCTGTAGCTTGAATTATAAGCCGTCAACGTCAAGTTAGCGAGACGGTTGTCCCAACGGTCATAAATCGCTTGATAATCATCCCCAAGCTCCTTTTTCCACGCGCTGGACAGCGTTTGCGGCATAATATGCTCAATCGTAAATTGATTATTTTGCATCCCGTCAATGACATTGACTCTTTCAAGTGAATCTTGGTTCTCTAAGCGATCAAAGATGTAATACTTGGTCTGCTGCCGCATGTTGTAGGCATCCCTAGTCTCAATGCTCTCCGCAAATTCATCATCCGTCGGGAAGTGTGACACTTCCGTTTTAGACAGAAGCAAGTAGTTGATGATATCAACATAGTTGTCTGACTGGTCAACGTACTTAAGGGAGTCGCTGAACAGGGTCGCAAATAGCTTGTTCAATGAATTGTTCTGCATCCCGCAAATTAGTCGTCTGAAAATGTACGATTCAATACTCCCCAAAACAGCGGCAACTTCATCAGCGTTGACTTTACCTTCTTGCCAGTAGTCAAAAAGCGGCAGAATAAACGGTCTGGTAACACTCACTTCCAAGACAGCCAAACGCTTAAGCAACACGTTTACCTTGTCGCTTGGACTCTGCGCACTTCTGATCTGTTTCTCGTAACCTCCATACTTGAGCAAATCCTGCAAAACAGCTTCCGTGGTCATCTTTTTCTGCTCAATGAAACGCTTGAAGACTTGATAAACTTTGCCCATTGCAGGTACCTTTTTGAGCTTGAAGGTTAAGTAGTTACGGATAAACTCAGAAACGTGATACTCGTTACCTTCTTCCGTATCAAGTTCGATCGGATGCCAATACTTGTTGTAGTATTCTTCCTGTTGATCAGCTGGCAAGTTCATCAAAACAAAGTTTCTAATTTTATCCGCTTCGGTCAAATCAACGCCGGTGGAGTTCAAGCTTTCAAAAATCAGCTGGGCATCATCTTCTCCTTGTCTGAGTGAAATATCAATTACGATAAGACGTTGAATTGCATCCCATAGCTCATCAACTGAGATCCTTTTCTTTAATATCTCATCTTGGAAGAACTTAAAGTTGGTCGTTTGATTCGAGTCTCCTACATAGCCTGATTCCGGTCCAAATAGTTTCATCAAGGCTTCGGCATCATGCTTGACGGGCTGCAATTTATAATGGTCAATATTCTCTCTGTCTTTCACATGCCGGCAGATTAAATAATCCTCTTCAATTTCTTCAGCAACTAGGTCTGGATCTTCGGCTTCAATTTGACCATCTTCTAGTAGTTTAACCATAGCCAAAATAAGAAGATATACGGTAGTTAGGCGCTGTTGACCATCGATAATTTGAAGTTTGCTGCTGTAATCTCCGCCAATTTCAACAATGCTACCAAAGAAGTGGGTGTCTCTATCCTCTTTTACCATATCAACCAAATCATCAAAAAGTTGTTGGCAGTTCGGAACCTTCCAATCATAATTTCTTTGGTATACAGGAATTTGTAGCTTAGTTTTTGAACCGTCAAACATCTCATAAATTGGTATCGCGGTACCCTTCATTTTCTTTTCCTCACATTCTCTATAGATATTTATATGATAGCATTTTACTTTCTTAATGGCCTTTTAGACTCTACTAAAAAACTCTCCCTAAGCAATTAGAGAGAGTTGATTTGTATTGGAGAAAAAATGTACTTAAGTCAGAGCTGCCGGCTTAGAAGAAGAATGGCATCCAAGCGCAGGAGCGGAAGCAACGGTGCACTGCGAAGAATGGGCGGCAGCTGTAGCTGCGGCAACTGTAGTAGTGAACCCGGACAACTACAATAACAACGTAACGTTAGCGAGTTGGAGTGGTTGGCTTGCTTGGTTCAGTTGGAGCCGTTGGAGCAGTCGCCGCGGTGGTTGCTACATCCGCATTTTTGGCAGCTTGTGCGATAGTTGCCGTGCTGCCAACAGCTGCCGGGGTCAAGGCGTCTGCGATAGCGCTTGGCAGGCCAGTTTGCGATAAGGCAATCAGGGATGCTAGAACAATAGCCAGCTTAACAATCTTTTTGATGTTCATGTTTTTCCCTCTCTATCTCATCTCTATTAAGTAATTTTTCTATTCTCGCCTGCTATCCGAGTTCCAGCAGTCATATACATTATTTCTTACTTATTGAATTTGGCCTTTTCAGGCTAAGCTGCTACGCGGTTTTGTTTTTTGCACTCAAAAAAATCCTTCCAAGCTGCTTGCTTGAAAGGATTTAGGTAGATTTAGATAGATATAAAGTGCTTTATTGATTTTCTACAAAAACAGCTCCATCTCGTTGTCCTTTTTAGTAAAGCCCCGCTGAGCATACACGCCCGCGCCGTCTTCACTGGCATTCAACCAAAGGCGTTTTATCCCGGTTCTACGGGCATAGCCAATTATTTCATCGACAATTCTCTTGGCGTAGCCCTGCTTTCTGGACTTAGGCGACGTGTAGATGTTCAAGATATAGCCTTCCTGTCCGGTCAAGTTCTCCGCGTAGGGAATCCGGCTAAAAAGACAGAGCGAACCGGTTGCTGCCAATTGCCCGTCTTCCAGCATCCCCCAGCTGACCATATACTGGCCAATATGGGCCAAAAAGTACTGCTTAGTCGCTTCTTCCAGGGCAGACAAATCTTCACTTTCAGCAACCTCCCCTAGTTCCGTAAACAGTTCTTTTCTCAGCCGCCAAAAATCCTCCGCAAAACTTTCATCCAGCTTTACTAATTCTGTTGTCATGCTCTGCCTCTTTTCTTATTCCCACAAAAACTTCTGCAGGACCTGGTCCACTTGGCTGTTTTCGTGGAGCCGGCTGTGCTGGCCGCCCTTGCCAGTGATCTTCACTTCCTTGTAGCTCTTGGCCCTAATTAAAAGATACTTGAGGGACCTTGATGAATTGTTGTAGACGCTGCCGTCTGACTTTTTACCAGTATCGCCGTATATGTTAAGGACGCCAATCCCCTTTGGATAGACCTGCCGAAGCTTCGTCAGTTCTTGATAAGTCGAATTCATTTTCTTCGGCTTGCCGGCTGCATCGATTGGAGAATCCTTCTCCATACCAACAATCCCGTTGAAGTGGCCGGCAATATCAACCTGTTTCTTGATCGTTGGAAAATTCTTTTTGGCAGAATAATCCATGATCATGTAGCTGATCGCCATATTGCCCATGGAGTGGCCGACCAGGTTCATCTTGGAAAAGCCCAGCTTCTTCTGGGCTGCCTTAACTGCCTTGTAGGCATACCAGCCATCCTTGTGGTAATCAGGATTCCGGTTGTTGGAGAAGCCGACCAGAACGATTGGGTTCTTCGGATTATCCGCGAGCTTGCCCTTGATTTTGACTGACCCGTTTTCTTCAACCCTGGCTTCTAAAACCTCATTGCTCTTGCCTGCCTGTCTGGCCGCTTCAGCCATGTGTTTTTCCGCGTTGATGCTGGACCCGTAGCCATGGAAGAAAAAGGTTACCGTTTCTTTGGCCTGCTCCTCTTTTTCCGCCTTAGTCAGGGGCTTTTGACAAGCCGTCAGGAAAAGCAAGGCGGTCAGCAGAATCGGGATAGTTTTGGCCAAAAATTTGCTTCTTGTTTTCGTCTTCATACTTTCCATCTTTCCAATTTATTTATTTACTCACGTCTATTCTACCTGGATGATTCTTCACTGCCAAATAGTAAGCAAAAAAATCCTCCCAAATATCTCGGAAGGATCATTGTCATTTTCTCGTTTTTTTCTTACTTGTCCAAATGTCCGTCAAACCAGGTCTGGATTTCCTGCAACCGGCTCAAGCGGTTCTTTGGCCGCCCGCTTCTGGACAGTTCGTGGTTTTCCCCATGGAAGACCACCATCCGGCTTTCCACGCCGTGAGACATGAGAGCATGGAACATCTGCATCCCTTCTTCAACCGGGCAACGGTAATCCTCATCTGAATTCAAAAACAGAGTCGGTGTCTTCACATTTTTCACGTACTTGAGCGGTGAGTGCAGCCAAACCTTTTCCGGATTATCATCTTCACTGGCCCCCACCTGGTCAACGCAAAATTCTGGGGCAATATCTGACATATGCTCAAAGCTGAGCCAGTTGGAGATGGACCGCTGGGAAGCTGCCGCCTTGAAGCGGTCGGTATGGCCGATCACCCAGTTGGTCATAAAGCCGCCGTATGAACCCCCGGTGATTCCTAAACGGGTCTGGTCGATGTCTGGATAAGCCGCCAAAACCGTGTCAGTAAACTTCATTAAGTCCTCGTAGTCTACTGTCCCGTAGCGGCCCCGCAGGTCCCCGTACTGGTTCCCCTGCCCGTTTGAACCGTGGATGTTGCAGAAGAAGACGAAGTAGCCGGCTCCGGCCCAAACCTGCATCTCATGGAAGAAGGCCTTGCTGTAAGTGGCGCGGGGGCCGCCGTGAACGTCCAGGATCGCCGGGTATTTTTTGCCTGCCCGGTAATCCTTTGGCAAAAGCACCCAGCCGTGCTGGATCCCGTCTTCAACTGATTCATATTCGACTTCGTTGACTTTAGCTACGTATTTGCCGGCTAAAGCCTGGTCATTGTAGCTGGACAATTTTTTCACCTGGCCATTTTTAACCAGGTAGAATTCCAAAAGCTCGTTGGCAAAGGCTGCTTCCAGGAAAAGTTCATTTTCACCTGTCAAACGAAAGCCCTTGATGATGCCATCCGTTGCAAAAAACGGCTTGACTTCCTGCCCGTCAAAAACGTAGATTTCATCGTGGTCAACGATGGTGGTCACGAAGTAGAACTTGTCGCCATAGACGTCAAAAGCATTGCCGCCAATCACCCCGCAGTCCCCGGCAATCGCGCTCTGGCCGGAATTGTCGAAGTTAGCTGCTAATTCCAGGCCATCTTCCGTCAGCCGGTAGAATTCCGGATTTTCGTTTAAGCCGGTCTTTTTATGAGTGTTAGCGAAGCAGTAGACTTGTCCCTTCAAGGCAAAAATTGCAGAGACTTCGGCCTTACCTGCCGCTAAAAAGAGCTTAGCTTCTCCCGTACTTGGGTCAACTTCATAGACTGCCCCGTCAAATGGCCGCCGGGTCTGGTAGCTGACGCCCACCACATAGACTTTCTCCTTGGCTACAAAGGTTTCCATGACCGTGAAGCTTGGGTCATCTTTAAAAAGTTCAGTCAGCTTTTCTTCTTCCAGGTCCCAGACATAGAGGCGGTCGCGGAGCTTGTTGATGTAGCCCTGGCCGTTGAAGTAGTATGGTAGTTCGTCCAGGACCTGGTAATCGGTGGACTTTTTCTCAGCTAAATCCACTCGTCTGGACAAAAGGAGATAGCGGCCAGCAACGGAATTGATTACCTGGTAGCCGGCTTCTTTGAAATCAGCAACTTTTGCCGGACTGGCTTGGTCAAGTTCCTGCTTGTAGAGCAAGCAATTGCCTTTGCCCTCTTGAGCGGTGTAGTAGACACTATTATCTACCAAGGCATAGCTCTTTTCCTGCCCCAAAGTCGTTAAGCGCTTGAGCTCACCATTTTCAAAGACGTCCAGCCAGTTCCAGTAGCCTTCTCCATCGGCTTTGGCCTGGTTTCTGGCCAGTACTGCCCTTTGGCCGTTTGCTTGCAAGTTGCCCAGGCTGACGACTTGATACAAATCTTCTGCTTTAACTGCTTCCATTGTTCTTTTTCCTCCTGCATCTTGTATTTAGGTGACTTCATTATAGCAAAGTTAAAGTATTAAATTTACGCTTAATCTGGATTTTTTGTAATAAAACTTATTTTTCTGCCAAAATTGACCATATCGGCTATAATTTGGTTAACGCTTACATGCGAAAGGAGAAAAACATGACACTTGATAGAAAAATCTCACAAGCTGTTGAAGAGATGCGGACTGGATCCAAGATGCACGACGACAAGCGCGACGCAGGCTTGCCAACCGAAATCCCAGAAGTTGAAAGAATCAATGACCTAAGCTACGGGCCAGACCCAAAGTGGAACTTGCTGGACATTTACTTGCCTAAGAAGCGGACCGGCAAGGTCCCGGTCATCATCAGCATTCACGGCGGCGGCTGGGTTTACGGGACTAAGGAAACCTACCAGTTCTACGGGCTGGGCCTGGCTAAAGAAGGCTTCGCCTTTGTCAACTTCAACTACCGCCTGGCTCCTAACGTCCAGTTCCCAGGCGAAATGGATGATGTCAACCGCTTGATGCACTGGGTGGCTGAACACGGAGCTGAATATGACCTGGACATGGGCAATGTCTTCTTAGTTGGCGACTCAGCCGGTGGGCAGATGGAAGAGCAGTACCTGGCCATCTTGACCAATGACAAGTTCCGCCAGCTTTTTGGCTACGAACTGCCAAAACTAACAGTCAGAGCAGCCGCGCTTAACTGCGGGGCCTACTTCATGCTCACCCCGGGCTTTACTGATGGCGCGCCAGGCGCCTACTTTACCCCAGAAGCAGTCAGCGGCAAGGAAGAGATGCTGAACACAGAAAAGTACTTGACGCAAAACTTGCCACCGCTCTTTATCATGACGGCTAACCAGGACTTCCTGCGCGATTCTGCTGTCCGCTTGGACGGCTATCTTTTGGCCAAGGAGATCCCGCATGAACTCCACATCTACGGGGATATGGAGAACCCGCGTGGCCACGTCTTTCACTGCAACCAAAGAGACGACATCGCCAAGCAGTGCAACCTGGACGAGCTGAACTTCTTCAGAAAGCACTTAAAGAGTAGCTACAATAAATAAACGCGCCCTTGTATAAGGACGCGTTTTCGTTTCGTTTGTTATTTTTGCTCTGGCTTGGGGCTGAGAATAACATAATAGATCTGACCAAAGTAGGGATTTTTGACCATATGGGCCACGGCATGCACGTAGATCCGCTTGTGAGTCTCTTTGGTGATGACATGGTAGTCCATATGAGCCACTGCATCATCGCTGTCCCCCACCTGCTGGTCACAGCTCTCTACAGCTTCAGCATAGTCTTCTGGAGCGAGCAAGCCCTTGACTTCCCGGCCGATAAATTAGATAAGCGCTTCCATGCTAGAGCATTCCGTAATCCTCAGCAGTTCCCTATTAGCAAAATAGGATCTTCCCGTCATCAGCCCGGTAGATGAAGAAGGCACCAGGCAGGTTGACTGCCAAGTCGCGCAGATTAAAGCCCAGTTGTGCCCGTCCTTCCTTGACCATATCCGGGTGGTAAGCCGCCATCGTTCCCTTCCCGGTCATTTTCACGGCATAGAGGGCCGTATCAGCCTTGTTCAAGAGTTCTTCCCGGCTTGCCCCCTGGTCCGGGTAAACGGCGAAACCCAGGGAGATCGTATAAGGATAGTCTTTGCCTTGGTAGCTAAAAGTCAACTTTTGCCGGAAGAGCTTTTTAAAAATCGCCCGTCCCTCAGTCCTTGTCGTCCGCTTCAAAAAGACGGCAAATTCATCCCCGCCGTTGCGGCAAACCTTGCCCAGCTGGCCGAAATTGTCTTCCGGAACCTTGGCAAAAGTCTTCAGCGCCGCGTCACCTGCATCATGGCCATAGAGGTCATTGATGTACTTGAGGTCATCGCTGTCGATCAATGCACCAACTGAAGGCTCTCCTTTATGTTTATCAAGATATTTGCTTACATCCCGGTCAAAGTCAATGCCTTAACTTAATGACATTGCTCCCGAAGGAAACTGCTTTTAGCCAATCTATTCTTTTTGCTAGTCGACGAACTTAACGGCGGTCCCATAAGCTACGACTGACTGCATGTCGCCGGCGATTGAGCCGGAGTCAAAGCGCATCATGACTACGGCGTCCGCGTCAAGTTTGCCTGCTTCTTCACGCAAACGGTCCAGGGCGACTTCTCTTGAAGTCGTCAGCATCTTGGTGAAGGCCTTGATTTCCCCGCCAATCATGCTCTTAAGACCAGCCCCAAAGACTGACGCGAAGTTCTTTGACTGGGTGGTTACCCCAAAGACTTCACCGATTACTTCATACTTGCGGCCTGGGATATTTTCCGTCGTTACTACCAACATTTTGTTTTCCATTTCAATTACCTCGTTTTCTTCAAACGTTTCCTAGATTGTAGCACAAGGAAAAATTTTGGAAAGAGGTTTTTCTATACTTGTTGTAATATTATAAAGCACTAAAAAAAGCCGCTAGCTGGCGGCTTTTTTGCTAATGTATTACTAATTAAGCGTTAGCGTTTTGCTTTGCTTCTTCTTGTTCCTTCTTGTAAGTCTTGAGGTCGAAGCGCTTCATGAATGGATACCAGATTAAGAAAGCAACGATCGCGCAGACGTTCGCTACGACAGCACCTCTCCATGACTCGGTCTTCAAACTGCCGCTGGCGTAAAGCTTTTCATACAAGTCAACCATTTCCCCCGCCAAGTCGCGGAAGGTGATGGCGTTCATCAAGTGGTCCTGTGAGTGGACAACCAGAAGAGTCACGTGAGTATGCTAGCCTTGGCCTTCTTGGTCAACATGTCCGTTTGTGAGTTGTGGGCGTCAAGCAGGGACTTGTCTGCTTCTGCCAACCTTGGCTAGGCGAATTGCTTCAAAAGCCAGGCTCTTGGCATTGCCGCCGTTGGCAATGAGGCCCATAGCCGCCATCAAGGTTGCTTATTACCGGCTTTGCTGATTTTCAGCTTCCTGCTTCAAGGTTTCTGCTGTATCTTTTAATTCAGCCATTTTTAATTTATTTCGTAGTCCTTGCCTTGGGCCTTGGCAGCTTCTTGCACTTCTTAACGAGCAAGCTGGTGCTCATCCCAGCCGCGCAGTTCAACATAATGGTTTTGGTAGCCATAATTATTTCCTCCTAGACTTTTCTTACGTTGTCTGTTTGCGCTTACAGTGTATACCACTTTCATTACATTTTTTCTTACAGCCTTGAAGAAAACACCAATGAGCGGCGGTATACCGGACTTTTTACGGAGTTGACCTTTTTAAAATTATTCTAAAAGACATATCTTTTAATTTCAGAAAACAGGACTTTCTTCCTAATAAAAACCAGTTTTTCTGAAACACTTGCGCTATTATTGCTGTGCTAAGCTTATTTTCTTATTTCTACAAGTTTCAGTTCTATGCTTTTTTCTAAAAAATACCAATTATCTGCCCTTTCACTCTTGCAATGCCTATAAATTCCAACTATAGTCATTCTTGGAAGCGGTTACTTGCAAGTGGTGAAAATATGAAAATGTATGGTCGAGTGATGAAAACTGTTGAAAACATACACAAATGAAAATGGAGGTTTTGCTCAATGTATTCTGCAAAAATGCCAGAAGGATTTTTATGGGGCGGCGCGGTTGCTGCCCACCAGCTTGAAGGTGCCTGGGACGTAGGCGGCAAGGGCGTGTCCGTTGCCGACGTCATGACCGTCGGTTCAGCCACTAAGCCGCGGGAAATCACCGACGGCGTATTGCCGGGGAAGAACTACCCGAACCACTCAGCCATCGATTTCCACCACCACTATAAAGAAGACATCAAACTCCTGGCCGGGATGGGCTTCAAGGCTTTCAGAACCTCCATTGCCTGGACCAGAATCTTCCCTAATGGTGACGACGCTGAACCTAATGAAGCAGGCTTGAAGTTCTACGATGACCTTTTTGACGAAATGCACAAGTACGGCATTGAACCTGTCATCACCTTGAGCCACTTTGAAATGCCATTCAACCTGGCCAAGAACTACGGAGGCTTCACCAACCGCAAGACCATCGACTTCTTCGTCCGCTTTGCTGAAGTCTGCTTCAAGCGCTACAAGGACAAGGTCAAGTACTGGATGACCTTCAACGAAATCGACAACCAAAGTGCCTTCAACAACGACTTCTTGATGGCTACCAACTCTGGTATCCTCTTTAAAGAAGGTATGACTGATGAAGAAAAAGAAGCCGCCATGTACCAGGCTGCCCACTATGAATTCGTGGCCAGCGCCCTGGCAGTCAAGATCGGCCACAAGATCAACCCTAACTTCAAGATCGGCCTGATGATCAACTACTCACCAGTCCGCCCGCTGACGCCAAGCTCAGAAGACGCCCTCTTGGCTGACAAGTTCGAACAGCACCGGGACTTCTTCTCAGACGTCCAAGTCTTCGGCGAATACCCGAAGGCAATTGAAGCCTATATTGAAAAGCACGGCTACCGGCCAGACATCACTGACGAAGACAGAGTCGTCCTTAAAGAAGGGACCGTTGACTACGTGGCCTTCTCTTACTACCAGTCAACTACTGTCTCCAGCGAAAAGGTCTCAGCTGATGAACTGAGCGACCTGGAAAAGGCGGTTGCGGTTAACCCGACTTTGGAAAGAAGCGACTGGGGCTGGGAAATTGACCCGGTTGGCCTCCGCCTGGCTTTGAACCACTTGACTGACCGCTACCACCTACCCCTCTTCATCGTTGAAAACGGCTTGGGGGCCTACGACAAGGTCGAAGACGGCAAGATTCATGACCCATACCGGGTTGACTACCTGAAGAAACACATTAGCGAAATGGAAAAGGCAGTTGCGATCGACGGCGTTGACCTGATGGGCTACCTGCCATGGGGGCCAATCGACCTGGTTTCTGCCGGGACTGGCCAAATGGACAAGCGCTACGGTTTCATCTACGTCAACAAGAATGACCAAGGAGTCGGCGACCTCAGCAGAACCCCAAAGAACTCCTACTACTGGTACAAGAAGGTCATTGCATCCAACGGGACTGACCTCGACTAATCTTCTCTAATTCTTATTGCTACTTAATCTCTTAACGAAAACGCGAAAAGCGACCAAGATCTGCTATGATCTTGATCGTTTTTTTGTGCTTAGCTAATTTTCTTTTTCTACTTAAAATGGCTGCTGTAAACCAGATCTTTGAAGTCCTTTTGGCCTTTGAGCCAGGCTGAGCATTGCCTTGCCAAGTGCTATAAGAAATGTGGAAGAATGTGCGCTTGATACCGGCTGGTTCACATTATGGTCAAGATATTCAACTTTGCGACTATCGCATCATCGATATCTTTACTTCCGACACCAACATGCCTGGCTGGAACATACCCAGCACATAATATAGGACTCTGCCGGCTTCCATTTCTCTCACGA
>NZ_KV793220.1:17800-18359 GCF_001808415.1 Lactobacillus sp. HMSC08B12
CTTCCATTTGAGGAATTGCATGCGCGGTCGCAGAAGCCAATTCGCCGCCAAAGCGGCTGATTGGCCTCTCGTCCGGTGAGCCGGCTGCACCGAAACAGCCACTTACGCAACTGTCCAAGCAACAGATGGCATTCCGGCCATTAGCCTGCCCGCATGGATCCTTGCGGATCCTTTGATTTTTTACAGTGCTTTATTGTATCTTGGATGATCAATCAAAAAAGTAAGATTCATCATCGCATTCATGTCCCGATCTACAACTTTGTTGTAGTTCGGGCATTTTTTGTTGTAGCACACGTATTCATTGTGCTTGGTGCCGTGCTTCTTATTGCCAGAAAGGGTGATCTTTTCGTCATTTTTCTTGATGTTGCCACAGACTGCACAGCGCTGGGTGCTTGGATAAAAGCGGTTGGCAATCACCAGCTTAACTCCGGCTGACTTGCACTTGTATTCGAGATAGCTGCGAAAGCGTCCAAATAGCGCACGGTGTACGCCTTTAGAAGCAACGTGGCTCATAAGCATACCCTTGACGTCCAGATCCTCAATGCAGATTGCATCATAT
>NZ_KV793221.1:0-551 GCF_001808415.1 Lactobacillus sp. HMSC08B12
ATGCCACTCACCCTTATAAGGTGCTGGGACAGGCAAAGTCAGCATTCCGTGGTTGCCTTCCTTTGCGAGAACCACGCCTTGATTCAACTTAAAGCCTTGACGTTTGGCTTTCTTAGATTGAAAAATGGGGTGTCCGGCACCTCTTTTAACTTTGAGTGCTTTATCTTTGGCAAACTTCTTGAACGCTTTGCCCAAGTCAGCACATGCTTGCTGCAGGATACGAGAAGAAATCTGCTTTTCCCATGACTGTTTGCTTGCCGTAAGCTTTTTCTGAATCAGTGCTGCGGTTGGGTAGTATCTAGATATAAATAACTTCTGCTCTTCAGTAAATTGCCGTTCTTCTTTTGGCTTCTTGAATTCCGCCAGAATCTCTGGACTGACTAGCATACGGTATTCCGAATAGGTCGAATTCCACAGTTCTAGGGCCTTATTGTAGCAATAACGGCGATAGTCACACCACTGGTCCAAGACGTGAGCCATAGTAGCATCAGGATATAAACGATATACGTGAGTCTTTTTGGTTGCCATTTGTCTTCACCTCTTTTCGACAA
>NZ_KV793221.1:571-2720 GCF_001808415.1 Lactobacillus sp. HMSC08B12
TCTTCACCTCTTTTCGACAAGCATATTTTAGCACGTATTCCAGCTCATTTCCAAACATACGTTTGAGAAAGGACCAAAAAAATGCGTTGCATCTTTTGATTAAAATCATAGATGCAACACACTTAAATTCTATTAAATAGATTCGTTTTCTTTCGCAAGCACATTATGCTATATTTTTCAATATAGTTCTATATTACTTGTTACTAATTAGTAGCTCTTTTTTTCGCCTTTATCCTGTTTTTTCGCGGACTTTACACATTTAGGATTGACAAAAAGCCTTTAAAGCATAACTATGTAATTTAAGAAAGAGCAGGGTGATAAAAATGACCGACTACAACAATGAATACGACAACGACTACCTGGAAGATCTGGAGATTGACCCCAGTGAAATCCTGGACTACAGCATCTCTGAAAAACTTGCTGGCTTATGCGGGGAGGAAAAAGCTGCCTTCTGGCGCTCCTTCTACCAGCAGGCCCGGCAGCTGCACCGCCTCTTTATCACTAGTACTGACCTCCGGGAAAACTTTGACGTCGATGTCATCTATAACCGCCGCAACCAAGACGCGGTCTACCAAGCCATCCCTGCTGGCTGTAAAAAAGAGGAAAGCTGCCTGCTTCTGCAAGGGGTGATCGATGACTACACTTTCTCAGAAGACGACACCCTGGAAAGCCGCCAGTCCCTCTGTATCCCCGATAACGAATCTACCTTCGTCTACGAGCTGAACACTGACGACGGCCTAATCAACCTCTTCGCCTTGACCTACCAGCAGAATAGCCACGCCCTGGATGCCCTCGGCTTTAACTTGAAGCACCGCCAGCAGATTCACCATGCCGGTGAACTTGATTACTAATTTATAGGAGGGAAAAATGCGTAAGGATCCAAAACTTTTCCAGCACGGCACCCTAGCCATGCTGGTCGCTGGCCTCTTTGACGGGACCATGTCGATTGAAGAGTTATTGAAACATGGCGACAGCGGGATCGGCACCTGCAGCGGCCTGGACGGTGAGATGGTCATCCTTGACGGAATGGCCTACACCATCCGCCGGGACGGGACCGTCGAAGCCTTATCCGGTGACGTCAAAACGCCCTTTGCCTGCGTCCACTTTGACCCAAAAAGTCCTGGCCAAAAGGTAAGCGGCTTCTCTTTGCCGGAACTTGAAGCCTATCTGAAAGGGCAGGGGATGGGGAATATCTTCTACGCCGTCAAACTCACCGGCCGCTTTGCCAAAATGAAGACCAGAACCGTCTTCAAGCAAGAAAAGCCATACCCGGGCTTAAGTGAAGTCGCTGACCAGCAGGCTGTCTTTGAAGGAGAAAATACGACCGGTACCTTGATCGGTTACTATGCTCCTGACCTCTACCAAGGCATCGCTTCCAGCGGTTTCCACCTCCACTATTTAAGTGCTGACCATGCCTTGGGCGGACATGTCTTAGATTTTCAACTGGCTGAAGCTGACCTTAGTCTCACGCCTTTTAGTGACTTTGACATCCACCTGCCAACTAGCAACGCTGACTTCCTGCAGGCTAACTTTGACCTCGCCAGCCTCAATGACCAGATCCAGCAGGCTGAACACTAACTTGAAAGGACAACATGAAGAAAAAGCTCCAAGCCCTGGCCGCCAGAGTCAAAGTTGAACTCCCGGCCTTGTTTCTCGCCCTTAAAGACCGGCGGACCTCCTGGCTGGCCAAGCTCCTGGCTTTTTTAACCGTGGCCTATGCCTTGTCCCCGGTCGACTTGATCCCTGTCCCGGTAATTGGTTATTTAGACGATCTTTTAATCCTGCCTCTTCTGGCTGCTTTGACCATCAAGCTGATTCCCGCAGACGTCTGGCAGGACTGCCTGGAGAAAAGCCAGGGGATGTGGGAGAGCGGGAAACCCAAAAAATGGTACTATGCCTTGCCAATTATCATATTTTGGCTCCTAATCCTCTTCTGGATCGGGAAAATGGTCTATCAAGGGATGCATAACTGATTAATTAATAAAGCCGCTGATTTAGTTCAGCGGCTTCTCTTTTTTTTTCCCTTACTGCCGCTTTTATTGCCACCGCTTTGTCCAAAGAGAACAATAACTTGTTTGAAATGTTATTGAAATAATGTAATGATTTTAGAAAAAAGAAATACGCCGATTGTAAAATTAAACTGAACACT
>NZ_KV793222.1:0-1208 GCF_001808415.1 Lactobacillus sp. HMSC08B12
CCCGATCTCCTTCCTGGACCTGTTCACTTCAACTAACCCAGAAAACAAAGGTAAGTGGAAGAACACTTCCTACGACAAGCTGATCGCTGACTCCAAGACTACTGCTTCAACCAGCAAGCGTTGGGACGACTTGACTAAGGCAGAAGACATCCTGCTGAACAATGTCGGTGTTGCTCCGCTTTACTACAACACTAACGCTGCTTTGATCCGTCCAACTGTTAAGGACGTATACCAAAACCGTGGTACTTGGAACTTCAAGGACACTTACATCAAGTAATCAAGCAAAAAGAAGAGGCTCAGCCTCTTCTTTTTTGTGCTATAAGTATTTTTAGATTGACTTGTATCTGTTTTTGGATATTTAGATTGTTGAAATAAAATAGCGCTTTTTCTTAAAAATACTTGAAGAAGCATAAGCGAAGAACTATAATGAAAATATCATTAAAGGCTGCTGTAGAGCTTTAATTTGTGTAGGCGCTGGAACAGTCGGTAAAAGCAAGGAGAAAAAGATGAAATTATCTAAGACTTTAAGCCTGGGAGCCACGGTTCTGGCTTCAGCAGCGTTGCTCGCTGCTTGTGGCAGCAATAGAAGTTCTTCTTCATCCAGCAGTAAGAAGACCTTGACCTGGATGGACTCAGCCGAAATTCCAACGATGGACCTCTCAAAGGCCACCGATGCGGCTTCCTTCAACCAGATTTCCAACACCATGGAAGGTCTCTACCGCTTAGGCAAGAATTCCAAGCTGGAAAAGGGCCTGGCTACCAGCGAAAAGGTTTCTAAGGACGGGAAGACCTATACTTACACCTTGCGTAAGTCCAAGTGGAGCGACGGCAGTGAATTGACCGCCAAGGACTTTGTCTACTCCTGGCGCCGGACCGTCAACCCGAAGACTGCTTCTCAATATTCTTACCTCTTCTCCGGAATCAAGAACGCTGACGCTATCGTCGCCGGCAAGAAGCCAGTCAGCTCTCTGGGGATCAAGGCTGTTGGCAAGTACAAGCTGGTTATCACCCTGGAACGGCGTATCCCATACTTTGACAAGCTGATGGGCTTTGCCGTCTTCTTCCCGCAGTCAGAAAAGGCTGTTACCAAGTACGGTTCTAAGTACGGCACGGCTTCTAAGTACATGCTCTACAACGGGCCATTCAAGCACGTTGGCTGGACCGGGTCCAACCTGTCCTGGAAGATGGTCAAGAACCCATACTACTGG
>NZ_KV793222.1:1228-1869 GCF_001808415.1 Lactobacillus sp. HMSC08B12
TCAAGAACCCATACTACTGGGACAAGAAGAGCGTCAAGCTCGACACCATCAAGTGGACTGTTCAAAAGACTCCATCAACTGCCTACAACCTCTACCAGTCAAACAAGCTGGACGCGACTGCTTTGGACTCTTCACAAACCAAGCAATTGAAGAACCAAAAGGGCTACACCGAACTTAACCAAGGTGCTACCTTCTACCTGCAATTCAACATTGCCAAGAACAAGTACCTGGCTAATGCTAACGTCCGCAAGGCCCTGTCACTGGCTGTCAACCGGAAGGGCCTGACCACCACTCTGGGCGGCAACAACCAGCCAGCCGACACTTTGACTCCAACCCAATTGACCAACGTCAACGGGGAAGACTACACCAAGCTGATCCCAAGCTCAGCTGAAAGCCTGTACCCGGCTAACCCGAACAAGAAGGAAGCCGTTAAGTACATGAACAAGGGCTTGAAGGAACTGGGCGTAAGCAAGTTCAGCTTCAAGATCCTGTCTGATGACACTGACGCCGGCAACAAGACCACTGAAGCTCTGCAGTCTAACTTCGAATCAACCTTTGGCGACAAGGTCAGCGTCAGCGCGCAAAACCTGCCGTTCAAGACCCGTCTGTCCCGGTCAACTGCCGGCAACTTCGACATCGTT
>NZ_KV793222.1:1889-24268 GCF_001808415.1 Lactobacillus sp. HMSC08B12
CTCCTTCCTGGACCTGTTCACTTCCACCAACTCTGAAAACAATGGTAAGTGGAAGAACGCAACTTACGACAAGCTGGTTGCTGACTCCAAGACTACTGCTTCCGCAAGCAAGCGCTGGAGCGATCTGAGCAAGGCTGAAACCATCCTGCTGAAGGATGCCGGGATCTCACCATTGTACTACGACACTAATGTCTGGATGATCCGTCCAAGCGTCAAGAACGTCATCCAAAACCGTGGGACTTGGAACTTCAAGGACGCCTACATCAAGTAAAAACAAGCTAGCTAAAGCTTAGAAGAGAACGCCGGAAGGCGTTTTCTTTTTGTCTGTTTTTATTTTTTAAAAGGGGTCAAAAATTAAAAAATCCCCGTTATAATTAGACTTAAGTTATAGATTTTAATTTAAACCTAATCTAAGTTTGCCTTTTAATAAAACGAGGTGCAATTATGAGAAAAGAGAAGTTATTCGCTACCGGCTCAGTTTTGCTCGCCTCAGCTGAGCTTCTGGCAGCCTGTGGCAGCTCATCAAGCAAGTCAAGCTCATCATCCAAGGCACAAAAATTGTCCTGGACGGAAGCTGCCGAATTGACGACCATGGACCCGTCCAAGGCTACCGACCGTTACGACGCTGACAGTTCAACAATGTCATGGAAGGTTTGATCAGGCTGGGCAACAATGCCAAGCCAACCCCGAGGATCGCCAAGAGCTGGAAGGAAAGCTCTGACGGCAAGACCTGGACCTTCAACCTCCGCAAGGGCGCTAAATGGGCCAACGGGGATGAAGTTACCGCCCAGGACTTCGTCTACTCCTGGAGAAGAACGGTCAACCCAAAGACTGCTTCTGAATATGCCTACCTGTTCTCCGGCATCAAGAACGCTGACGCGATCGTTGCCGGCAAGAAAGCAGCCAACACTTTGGGCATCAAGGCTGACGGCAAGTACAAGCTGACGGTGACCCTGGACCGGAGAATCCCATACTTCAAGCTGTTGATGGGCTTCTACATCTTCTCGAAACCAACTTGAACGCCCAGCAAAGCAAGCAGCTTAAGGGGACGACCGGCTGGACTGTCAGAAAGTTTGCCTCAACCAAGTACCTGCAATACAACATCGCCAAGGACAAGTACTTAGCCAACGCCAACCTGCGTAAGGCCATCTCCCTGTCCAAGACCACTGGGTCAACCGCAGTCCGCTGGAAGGCAATGGTGGCTGCTGAACGGGCCCTGCTGGAAGACCAAGGGGTTACCCCGCTGTACTACACCAACGAAGCTACCCTGGTTAAGACCAGCGTCAAGGGCGTTGTCTTCAACGGTGCCGGCTCACCTTACAACTTCAAGGAAGCCTACATCAAGTAGTTTAAGTAGTCTGGAAAGCAGCAAATTAAGCTGACAGATTTTTTAGAAAACGGAGCCCTGGCTCCGTTTTCTTTTTGCTATATACAATTCTGGCTATTTCTCTTTGCTGGTAAATTTAGAATTGTCAAAAGCCTGGAAATCTTCTATAATGAAAAAATGATTAGATGCTGATGGATTGCTAAAAATGTGTTTTACAAAAAAGTTTTTTGACCAAGAGAGGACAAAACAGTGAGTAATTTTAAAAAGCTTCTGACGGCAACTGTCGCCGTATCCGGCGCCTTCTTGCTAGCAGCCTGCAGCAAGACCGCGACCAAGTCAGCCAAGCCTGTGTCCAGCAGCGGATATGAAAAGTCAATCAACTGGATGACCACTTCTGAACTGGAAAGCCTGGACCCGGCCAAGGCCGACGATACAGCCAGTGAGGAACAGATCGCCAATACCTATGAAGGCCTCTACCGGCTGGGCGAAAACTCCAAAACCGTTCCGGGCGTGGCTACCAAGAGCACGACCTCTAAAGACGGCTTGACCTGGACCTTTTACTTAAGAAAGGACGCCAAGTGGTCAAACGGGGACCCGGTAACGGCGGAAGATTTCGTTTATGCCTGGCGCCGGCAGGTTGACCCCAAGACTGCTTCCAGCCAGGTCAACAACTACGAAGGCATCAAGAATGCTATCAAGATCTCTGAAGGCAAGAAGAAGCCGTCCAGCCTGGGTGTCAAGGCCGAAGGCAAATACAAGCTGGTTGTGACTTTTGAAAAGAAGATTCCTTATTTTAAGGTCGTTACGGCCATCAGCTTGAAGCCGCTGGACTCCAAAGCTGTCAAGAAGTACGGCAAGCGCTACGGTACCAAATCCGCCTATGCCGTCTACAACGGGCCTTTCAAGTCCGTGGGCTGGACTGGGTCCAACCTGACCTGGAAGCTGGCTAAGAACCCGTATTATTGGGATAAGCAGGCAGTTAAGCTGGAGACGATCAACTACAGTGTCCAGAAGACCCCGTCAACTGACTACAACCTCTACCAGACCGGGAAGCTGGACGCGGCCATCTTGGACACCCAGGCAGCTAAGAGAATGAAGGGCAAGAAGGGCTACCGGGTTCTGACCTTGGGCAACACCACCTACCTCTGCTACAACTACAAGAAGAAAAAGATCTTCCGTAATGCCAACTTGCGCCGGGCCATCTCCATGGCTATCAACCGCAAGCAGCTCTTGTCCACGATCGGTACCTACAACACCCAGGCCAAGACCTTCTCAGCCACCAACGTGGTTTTAGACGGGAAGAATTTTGCCCAGGAAGTGGAAAGTGCCAACTCCAGCGTGAACAAGTACGTGGAATACGACCTCAAGTCCGCCCGCAGTTACTTCAAGAAGGCCTTGAAGGAACTGGGCGTCAAGAAGGTTTCCTTTACTCTGATGGCTGACGACGACGACAGCTACAAGAAGCAGACGGAATTCATCCAGAGTGCCTTGACTGAGGCTTTTGGCGGCAAGATTACCGTTTCCGTCAACAACCTGCCAAAGACGACCCGGGTTTCCCGCCAAATTGCCAATAAATTTGACGTCGTTTTAGGCGGCTTGACCAGTGACTTCCCAGACCCATACCACTTCCTGGCTTACATGCAGTCAGGACAGACTTACAACTTCGGCAAGTGGTCTAATAAGGAATACGATAAGGCTGTCAAGGCTTCCTTGACCATGGACAAAACCAAGCGCCGCAAGGCCTTGCTCAAGGCGGAAAAGATCCTAATCGACCAGGAAGCTATCAGCCCGCTTTACCACATGGGTCAGGCCTGGATGATCAGACCAAATATCAAGAACCTGGTCTTCAACGGCGAATACCCAGACTTTAAGACAACTTACGCGGTTAAAAATTAAAATTTAACCGTGGTATAACTGAAAGTTGAGACGTTAGCAATAACGCTCAACTTTTTCTTTATTCCAGAATTTATGTCCGGGAATAGGATATTTTTTGGGCTAAAGGAGGGAGGCCACTAAAGATGTCTGCTGGCTGAAAGTTAAGAAAATTAGTTTTTACAGGAAAAAAAGACTAATATTTTTATCTTAGCCGAACACTTATTTAAAAAAGGTCAGTCTAAGTTCCAGATAGACTCAAAAAAAGAAAAAATCAAAGTTTAAGTTAGTTGCCAAATGATGGAAAAAAGGGACAAAAAGCCCGGAATGCTTGACTTTTAGGGGCACAGTTTTATATTATCGTATGGTAATTTCTTTATTTTTTGGTATAATAAGAAAAACATTAAAAATGTAATGCTGATTAAAGCGAAAAAGTGTAAGGAGCAATACTATGGCTAAATACTTGCTAAAACGTATTTTCTACATGATCCTCACTTTGTTCCTCGTTGCGACGATTACCTTCTTCTTAATGAAGATGATGCCGGGTTCTCCGTACGCCAACGAAGCAAAGATGACGGCTACCCAAAAGGCAATTATGAACAAGCAATATGGCTTGGACAAACCTATTATCGAACAATACATCACTTACCTGGCTGGCGCCGCGCATGGTGACTTTGGGATTTCCTTCCAATACAGCAACCAGCCTGTTTCCAGCTTGATCGGGGCGCGTTTGGGCGCTTCTGCTCAATTGGGTCTGCAAGCTCTGGTTGTCGGGATTATCCTGGGGGTCATCATCGGCTCAATCGCGGCCGTGAACCAAGGTACCTGGATCGACTCCACCGCGACGATCGTTTCCATCATCGGTAAGTCGGTTCCTAACTTCGTTCTGGCGGTATTGCTTCAATACTACATCGGCTTGAAGCTGGGCTGGTTCCCAATCGCCGGCTGGGGTGAAGCAGCACAGACGATCATGCCGACGATCGCCCTCTCGGTAGGGCCGCTGGCCGAAACAGCCAGATTTATCAGAACGGAAATGGTCGACACCTTGAGTTCCGACTACGTTGAACTGGGCAAGGCCAAGGGTCTTAGCCGGATCGAAGTCATCAGAAAGCACACCCTGCGTAACTCAATGATTCCATTGGTTACCTTGATCGGGCCATACGCCGTTGCTTTGATGACTGGTTCAATGGTTATCGAAAACATCTTCAACATTCCTGGGATCGGGGAACAGTTCACCAAGTCAATCCTGACTAATGACTACCCAACCATCATGGGTGTAAGTATGGTTTACTGCTTCGGTTTGGTGGTAATCCTGCTGCTCACTGACATCGTGTACAGTCTGATCGACCCACGGATCAGACTGACTGACTAACGGAAAGCGAGGTTAAAATCAATGGATCAAGACGCAAGTAACGTAAAGATCACACCTGAATCCTTTGAACACGTGGAAAAGGGTGACACGCAAAGTGCGGAACACATTTCTGGTCCCTCACTTTCTTTCATGCAGAACGTGTGGATCAGATTCAAGAGCAACAAGGCAGCCATGATTTCCGCTGTGATCATCATCGTGATGGTGGTTATCGCTTTTGGTTCCAGCTTCTGGATCAACAACTCCAGCTTGGTTAAGTCAGCTCCGCAATACGCCAACCTCCCGGCCAAGTGGAAGGGCTTTGACTGGCTCAACGGCTTGAACGGGAAGATCAAGCAAAACGGCGTTTGGACTGATGCTTACGCTTCAGTGCCAGCTGGCAAGTACTTCGTTGCCGGGACCGACTACCTGGGCCGGTCATTGGCCCAAAGAATCATCTACGGTACCAGGATCTCCTTGATCGTTGCCGTGGTTGCCGCCTTCTTCGACCTGGCCATCGGGGTTGCCTACGGGATCATCTCCGGTTGGAAGGGCGGCATGACTGACAACATCATGCAACGGATCATCGAAATCATTTCTTCAATTCCAACTCTGATTATCGTTGTTTTGATGCTGGTTGTCTTGAAGCCCGGCATCACTTCCATCATCTTGGCCCTGGCCATTTCCTCATGGACGACCATGGCTCGGCAGATCCGTGCCGAGACACTGTCTTTGAAGAATGAAGAGTACGTTCTGGCAGCCCGGTCCTTGGGCGAATCAACCTTTAAGATCGCTACCAAGCACCTGATTCCAAACCTGTCCAGTATCATCATCATTCAAACCATGTACACCATCCCGAGTGCCATCTTCTTCGAAGCCTTCCTGAGTTTCATCGGTATCGGTATTTCCGCGCCTGAAACTTCCCTGGGTGTGCTTTTGAACGAAGGGCAGAAGAACTTCCAGTTCCTGCCATACCAAATGTGGTACCCAGCAGCAGTCCTCTGCGTTTTGATGATTGCCTTTAACCTGCTCGGTGACGGTCTGCGTGATGCCTTCGACCCTAAGGGCCAAAGATAAGGGAGACGAACATATGGCAAATAGAATTTTAGACGTTAAAAACTTAAAGATTGACTTCCACACTTACGCTGGTGAAGTTAAGGCCATTCGTGACGTTTCATTCCACCTTGATGAAGGTGAAACTTTAGCGATCGTTGGTGAATCCGGTTCAGGCAAGTCCGTTACCACCCGGAGCATCATCGGCCTTTTGGCCAAGAACTCCCAGATCATGGGTGGGCAAATCCTTTTCCACGGCAAGGACCTGCTGAAGATTTCCGAAAAGGAATGGCAGCAGATCCGTGGTAACCAGATCGCCATGATCTTCCAGGACCCAATGACTTCTTTGGACCCGACCATGAAGATCGGCCAGCAGATTGCTGAACCATTGATCAAGCACAAGGGCGCTTCGAAGAAGGAAGCCTGGGCTAAGGCCTTGGAAATGATGAAGGCTGTTGGTATTTCGAACCCTGAAGAAAGAATCAACCAATACCCGCACCAATTCTCTGGTGGTATGCGGCAAAGAATCGTTATCGCCATTGCCTTGATCTGTGAACCGGAAATTCTTTTGGCTGACGAACCAACTACTGCCTTGGACGTTACTGTGCAAGCTGAAATCCTGGACTTGATGAAGGACTTGCAAAAGAGGGTCAAGACTTCCATCATCTTCATCACCCACGACTTGGGTGTCGTTGCCGGGATGGCTGACCGCGTTAATGTTATGTACGCCGGGGAATTTTTGGAAAAGGGGACGGTTGACGAAATCTTCTACAACCCGCAACACCCTTACACTTGGGGCTTGATCAACTCCATGCCGACCCTGACCAGTGAAAAGCTGGAATCAATTCCAGGGACTCCGCCAGACTTGCTTGATCCGCCAAAGGGCGACCCATTTACCCCGAGAAACAAGTACGCGATGAAGATCGACGCGCAAATGAAGCCGCCGTTCTTCAAGGTTTCAGAAACCCACCAAGCTGCTACCTGGCTCCTGCACCCAGACGCGCCAAAGGTTACTCCGCCTGATGAAATCGTGCGTCGCTGGGAACACTACAAGGAACTGCAAGCAGCTGACAAGGATTAAAGGAGAAGCAGAATATGCCAGAAGAAAGAAAAAAGATTTTAGAGGTCAAGCACTTGAAGCAATACTTCAAGAACGGACGCACCGTCACCAAGGGTGTCGACGACGTCAGCTTCGACATCTATGAAGGTGAAGTCTTCGGCCTGGTTGGTGAATCAGGTTCTGGTAAGACCACCACTGGCCGGTCAATTTTGCAGCTGTACAAGCCAACGGCCGGTGAAGTCCTCTTTGAAGGCAAGGATGTGGCCAAGCTACATGGCCGCGACGAACAATTGGCTTTCCGCCGCGACGCGCAGATGATCTTCCAGGACCCATACGCTTCCCTTAACCCAAGAATGACGGTTGAAGACATTATCGCGGAAGGGCTGGACATCCACCACTTGGTTAAGGACAAGGCAGAACGGCGCAAGCGGGTCGAAGACCTGCTGGAAACGGTTGGTTTGAACCGTAACCACGCTTCCCGTTTCCCACACGAATTCTCCGGTGGTCAGCGGCAAAGAATCGGGATCGCCCGGGCTTTGGCCGTTGAACCGAAGTTCATCGTGGCCGACGAACCTATTTCAGCCTTGGACGTGTCCATTCAAGCCCAGGTTGTCAACTTGATGATCGACTTGAAGAAGCAGCATGACTTGACTTACCTCTTCATCGCCCACGACTTGTCCATGGTTAAGTTCATCTCTGACCGGATCGGGGTTATGCACTACGGTAAGCTGCTGGAAGTCGGCAGTGCTGACGAAGTTTACGACCACCCGCTGCACGACTACACCAAGAGTTTGATCTCTGCCGTGCCGCAACCAGACCCGGAAATCGAACGGTCCCGGAAGCGGATCGATTACGAATACGGCAAGTTCGAAGGCGACGGTAAGGACGATCAACGGTCCATGCACGAAATCCGTCCAGGCCACTTTGTTAAGTGTACTGACGATGAAGTTGCCTACTACGAAAAGGTTGCCCAAAGCTACGAGAAGTAGTTTGATAAAGCAAATAAAGAAAGAGAGCTCCAGCGAGCTCTCTTTTTTGTGTTTCGTCTATTTTTCGTTCTTCGAATTGAGCTTTATCGGCTGGAACATTCTGGCCGGCCTGTCCTTGGGGATCGGCTTCCTCTGGCTGGTGCCTTACTACAACGCGGCTCACGCTGAGTTCTACCGGACTTTAGCCGGCGACCAGTTTAAGAGCAAGGATTAAGTCCAAAGTAAAATCACATGAAAAAACCGCTCAAGTTCTGTTAGAGAACTGAGCGGTTTTTTCGTGCTTAATCCCGGTGAAGGGCGGCGATGACCAGGCCCAGCATGACGAGCGAGATCAAGCCGACGATAATCAGCGTACCCATTAGGCTAATGAGTCCCAAG
The DNA here is from genome assembly GCF_001808415.1 of Lactobacillus sp. HMSC08B12. Taxonomy (NCBI): domain Bacteria; kingdom Bacillati; phylum Bacillota; class Bacilli; order Lactobacillales; family Lactobacillaceae; genus Lactobacillus; species Lactobacillus sp. HMSC08B12. Next base: position 9,917 of record NZ_KV793222.1, read on the forward strand.
GAGCAAGTTCAACAGGAGTTGAAGAGAGCAACTCTTGCTGGTCTTTGGTCAAGTATTTCTTGTGAACAACGACTTCGTAGACGTATTCCTTGAACCAGTTGTGGCTCATGACGAAGAAGCCCTTTTCCCCGGACTTGTCGCCCCAGGAGTTTTCTACCTTCCATTGGCGGATGTTGCCCTTGTCTTCATCAACCCCGACCAGGGTCATGGCATGGGAAACTTCACCAGCGCCGGTAGCCAGACGGTCAGCCTTGGACAGGCTAAGGTCAACATCAAAGAGGTCTTCCAGCTTGTAGAGGTCAGTGTCCAGGTAGCCGGTCTTGCGGTCCATTTGCCGCAGGACGTCGTTGCCGAACCAGACAGCTTCCCCGTCCTTTAATTGGGCAACAGCGGCTTGCTCCAGGTATTCCATCGGCACGTTCAAGAAGAGGATCGGGCTGCCGCCTTCAACGTTGTCTTCAGCGCCCAGGTGGTAGAGCTTGCCGTATTCGTGGTCTGGAGCGTTGGTCAAGACCACGTAGTCGTCCAGGTCGACGTCAAAGTACTTGTTGAAGAAGGAGACTGGGGTCAAGTCCTTTTCCAGGTGGTAGTTCTTGTCGTCGTCTCTGTATTCCAGGTCAAAAGTCTTTGGCGGTTCACCAACGGCGATGGCAACCATCCGGTAGATTTCGTTTAAGAAGATCTTGCGGGCCTTTTCTAGCCCTTCCTGGTCACCTGCTTGAGCCAGGCGGCGCAAGGCCAGGGCGTCTTTTCTTTCCTTGTCAGCTAGGGCGCTGGCCAAACCGTTAGTAGCGGAAGTGTTGAAGCTTTCAGGCATAACGTAGCTTGGCACGACACCATACTTCTTGACCAAAGAGATGGCCATGTGCCATTGGCCGCCGTCGTGGCCGGCGAAGTCGAAGTAGCTGCGGACTTCCCGGTCGTCTAATGGCTTATCAGCGGTTTCGATCACTTTTTCATAGAAAAGGTTGGCTCTTTCCAGCTTGTCCCAGAAGAAGTTGTAGCTTTGGGACAGGGTAAAGTTCTTGGCCTTATGCTTGGCGCCGAAGTCGTGGCGCAAGACGTTCAAGGTTGAGAAGAGCCAGCAGCGGCCGGACTGCTTTTGGTTGGTGACGTTGTCCGTTGGCAATTCAGTTGAAAAGACCCGGGTTAGGCGGCCAGCCACGCGTTCGTTGTAGGAAGCTTCCAGAACCCCGCTTCTGGCGGCAGCGCGGGCGATGACTTGGTTCTTAGGGTCAACATTGAAATTGGCGCTGAATTCCGCCAATTCCTGCAGAGTTAATTCATGACTCATATTTTTTTCTCCTTTTGTTTTAATATTAATAAGTCAATGTTAACATACCTGCTTAAATTAAGGAATCCCAAGGATCAAGTTCGATCGGCTGGTTCTTGAGCAGGTCCAGGATTTCAGCCGGCACGTGCTTCTTTTGCACGGCGACCTCGTAGGTGTATTCTCTGAACCAGTCAGCGCTCATGGTGAAGTAGCCCTTTTCCCCGGACTTGTCGCCCCATGAGTTTTCCACCTTCCATTGCCGGACTTGCCCGCCGTCCACGTCAACGCCGACCAGGGCCATGTCGTGGGAAGATTCCCCGATCCCGGTCGCCAGGCGGTCAGCCTTGGATAAGTGGCTGTCGATGTCCAAAAGCTGGTCCAGCTGGTAGAGATCCAGGTCCATGAAGCCGGTCTTGCGGTCCATCTGCCGGCCAACATCATTGCCGAACCAAACAGCTTCTCCGTCCTTCAGCTGGGCAATCGCCGCGTCTTCCAGATATTCCATCGGCACGTTGATGAAGAGGTTAGGGTAGCCGCCCTTAATGTTGTCTTCAAAGCCCAGGTGCAAGACCCGGTTCATTTCATGGTCTGGGGCATTAGCCAAAACCACATAGTCGTCCAGGTCGGTCGCACAGTACTTTTTGTAGAACTGGACCGGAGTCAAGCCCTTATCCAAGTGGTAGTTCTTGTCGTCGTCTCTGAATTCTAGGTCAAAAGTCTTCGGCGGTTCACCCAAGGCCGTAGCCATGATCCGGTAGATCTGGCTTAAAAAGTCGGTCCGGGCTGCCTCCAGCCCTTCCTGGTCGCCTGCTTGCGCCAGCCGGCGCAGGGTCAAGGCATCTTTTCTTTCCTTGTCGGCCAAAACCATGTCCAAAGCCTGGCTGTGGTTGCTGTTGAAGCTTTCCGGCATGGCGTAAGCCGGTACTACACCGTATTTGGCGATGAGGGAAGCTGCCATGTGCCACTGGCCGCCGTCGGTCTGGCACCAGTCAAAGTAGCCGCGGACCGTCCGGTCAGTCAAAGGCCGGTCAGCCGTAGCAATGATCCGGTCGTAGAAGTAGTTGGCCCGTTCAATCTTGTCCCAGAAAAAGTTGTAGCTCTGGGAGAAGGTGAAGTTCTTAGCCTTGTTGGCCTTGCCAAAATTGTGCCGGACCACGTTCAAGGTTGAAAAGAGCCAGCAGCGGCCGGATTGCTGCTGGTTGGTGACATTGTCAGTGTCCAGCTCGATGGAAAAACTCCGGTTCAGCCGCTGGCTGACGGCCGGGTTGTAGGCGGCTTCCAAGAGGCCGCTTCTTCTGGCGGCTCGGGAAATTACTTGATTTTTAGGATCAGCGTTGAAGTCCCGGCTGAAGGACTCCAGGAGCTGGGGGCTTAATTCGTGTGACATGAAAAATCTCCTTTAGCAATAGATGATTATAGAATAATCTTACGCTAAAGAGGACAAAAAAAGAAGCCCTCGCGGGCTTCTCTAAGCACTCTGGGCTTCTCTAAGCACTCTGGGCTTATTCGATAGTAATCGTGTCTTCGTTTTCTTCTGGAGCTGCCTTTGGCAGGGTAACCGTCAAAACGCCCCCGTCAAGCTTGGCGCTAATGCCTTTCTTGTCAACGTTCGGCAGGCTGAAGCTTCTGGAAACTGACCCTTCGCTGCGTTCCTGGCGCAGGAGGTTCTTCTTCTTGTCGCTGTCATCCTTGAAAGTGCTGCGGTGGCCGGAAATCGTCAAAATCCCGTCAGTGTAAGAGAGGTGGATGTCATCCTTGCTCATCCCCGGCACGTCGACCTTGACGGTGTATTCGTGCTCATCTTCAGCAACGTCTGATTGCAAAATGTTTCTGAAAGCGTGGCTGTCCAAGAAGTCCTTGGAGTTGTCAAGCCAGCCGCCCATGTGATCGAACAAGTCGTTGTAACGGTTCATTAAATCATTAGTCATAGTCTAAAACTTCCCTTCAACAAATTATTCAAATTGCCTTTTACAAACAGAGGCGGGGAGAGAAGCGGCGGAGCCGCTTTCTTTCCCGACAACTATATTATAGTCCCTTTTGGGAAAAATGGCGTAATTAGCATTCAACTTTTTTGACTGCTAAATAAAATTTTTGGCAAAAAGACCTGGGCGGGCTATAATGATTAAAAAATGGAAGTGAAAGGCGACTGGCAAGCATGGTATATTATCAGAAAATGACCCCCGAGGGCTACAAGCAGATTGAAGACGAGATTGCGGCCTTGAAGGCTGACCGGCCCCGCCGGGTGCAGAACCTGAAGGAGGCCCGGGCCCTGGGCGACTTGTCCGAAAATACTGAATATTCAACCGCTAAAAGAGAACTCCGCCACCTGGACAGCCGGGTCCGCTACTTGAACAAGCAGCTGAAATACGCGGAAGTCATCGAAACGGTCAACGACGGCAAGGTCAACCTGGGCAAGCAGGTGGAAATCCGCTATGAAGACGACCAGGAGGTTGAAGAATACCGGATCGTCGGCCGGATGGAAGAGGCCGTAGGGGATGGAAAACTGCCCTTTGACTCGCCTTTGGGCCACGCCCTGATGAAGCACAAGGCCGGAGACCGGGTGACAGTTGAAGCCCCAATGGGGGACTATGAAGTGACCATTTTGTCGGTCAAGTAGCAAACAGCAGAAGAAAATATAAAGACAAGAAAAACCGTTTCGCCAGGCGAAACGGTTTTTGTGTTGATAGCTTTTTTACCGTCTTACAGAGTCCATGGGTCTTGCAAAACAATGGTTTGTTCCCGGTCTGGGCCGACAGAAACAGTCACGACAGGGATGCCAGTGATTTCACTGATCCGCTTGACGAAGGCCTGGGCCTTTTCTGGCAGGTCTTCCCAGCTCTTGGCGCCGGTGATGTCTTCTTCCCAGGCTGGCAGTTCTTCGTAAACTGGCTGGCAGGCTTCAACTTCCTTCAAGCTGGCTGGGTAGTAGTCAATTTGCTTGCCGTTTAAGTCGTAGGCCACGCAGATCTTGATCTTGTCAAAGCCGCTGAAGACGTCCAGCAGGTTTAAGCTCAAGGCGTTGATGCCGGCTACGCGCTTGGCGTGACGGAGGGCAACTGAGTCAAACCAGCCAACCCGGCGCGGACGGCCAGTAACAGTACCGTATTCGTGGGCGATGTCCCGGATCTTGTCGCCGGTTTCATCGTGCAGTTCAGTTGGGAACGGGCCGGCACCAACTCTGGTAGTGTAGGCCTTGCAGATGCCCAGGACAGTCTTGATCCGGTTAGCCCCGATCCCGCTGCCGGAAGCGATCCCGCCGGAAACTGAGTTAGAAGAACTTACGAATGGGTAGGTACCCTGGTCGATGTCCAGCATGATCCCTTGGGCACCTTCAAAGAGGACCTTTTCGTCCCTGTCCAGGGCGTCGTTGACGTAGAGGGAAGTGTCACAAACGTACTTGGCGATCCGCTTGCCGTATTCAACGTACTTGTTGTAGATTTCGTCAAAGTCCATGGCTGGCTTGCCGTAAACCTTGGTGAAGAGGGCGTTCTTGCTTTCCAGGTTGAAGCGGAGCTTTTCCGCAAAAGTTTCCGGATCGATCAGGTCGCAGACCCGGATGCCGATTCTGGAAGCCTTGTCCATGTAAGTTGGCCCGATCCCGTTCTTGGTGGTGCCGACCTTCAGGCTGCCCTTGGCTTCTTCTTCATAAGTGTCTTGCATTACGTGGTAAGGCATGATGACGTGAGCGCGGTTGGAGATCTTCAAGTTGCTGGTGTCGATCCCGCTCTTTTCCAAGTTGTCCAGTTCGCCCAGGAGGACTTCAGGGTTGATAACCAGCCCGTTGCCGATCACGGCGCCCAATTTAGCCGCGAAGATCCCGGATGGAATCAAGCGCATCTTGAATTCCTTGCCGTCAAAGTCGATCGTGTGGCCAGCGTTGTTACCGCCGTTAGCGCGAACTGACAGGTCTGCCGTCGTCCCTAAAAAGTCTGTAATCTTACCCTTTCCTTCGTCGCCCCATTGGCTGCCGACAACTGCGATTGATGTCATTTTTTCACCTCAAAAAATATTTCGTAGAACTTACGTTAGAAAGGTTAGCATTTGCCGGGCAATTAGTCAACAGGAAATCCGAATAATATTTTCAGAACGTTCGTGAATAGTTCGAATAAACCTTGACTTTTATGGGAAATGTCAGTAAAGTATCAAAGGTACTTTAAAAAAGGAGCTGGCAAAAAATGAACAATTATTTCAGCATGGAAGCTTTTGACTATGATGATATCCAACTGGTGCCCAACAAGGCCATCGTGAAGAGCCGGAAGGAATGTGACACGAGCGTCAAGTTTGGAAACCGAACTTTCAAGATCCCAGTCGTTCCCGCCAATATGGAAAGCGTCATTGACGAAAAGCTGGCGGTCTGGCTGGCCCAAAATGGCTACTACTATGTCATGCACCGCTTCCAGCCCGAAAAGCGGGCCGACTTCATCAAGATGATGCATGAGAAGGGACTTTTTGCATCGATTTCCGTCGGCATCAAAGGCGATGAATATGACTTCATCGACGAACTGGTGGAAAAGGACTTGATCCCGGAATACACCACGATCGACGTGGCCCACGGGCACTCAGTCTACGTGATCGACATGATCAAGTACATTAAGGAAAAAATGCCGGACACCTTCTTGACGGCCGGCAACGTGGCAACGCCGGAAGCCGTCCGGGAACTGGAAAATGCCGGCGCGGACGCTACCAAGGTGGGGGTTGGCCCGGGCAAGGCCTGCATCACCAAGCTCAAGACCGGTTTCGGGACTGGCGGCTGGCAGCTTGCTGCCCTCAGAATGTGCAGCAAGGTGGCCAGAAAGCCTTTGATCACTGACGGGGGGATCCGCCACAACGGTGACATCGCCAAGTCTGTCCGCTTCGGGGCCAGCATGGTCATGATCGGGTCAATACTGGCCGGGCATGAAGAATCCCCGGGCAACGTGATTAAGATCGACGGCAAGACTTACAAGCAGTACTGGGGTTCAGCCAGTGAAGTGCAAAAGGGCGCCTACCGCAACGTTGAAGGCAAGCAGATGCTGGTCCCTTACCGGGGCAGCATCGCTGACACCTTGGAAGAAATGAAGGAAGACCTGCAGTCTTCCATCTCTTACGCCGGTGGCCGGGACCTGGAATCAATCAAGCGGGTCGACTACGTGATCGTTAAGAACACGATCATGAACGGCGACTATTAAACTGAATTTTGTAAAAAGAGGCTGAGGCCTCTTTTTATTTTTGCTTTTATTTTCTGTTTGCTTGCTTTTTAGAACAAAAGTTCGATATAATTTATCAGAACAAATGTTCAAGAAAGAAGTGGATTTTGATGTACGATTACCGCTATGAGCCCCACCGGGTTATTTTCATGATCGACAACAAATCTTTCTATGCCTCCTGCGAGGCCCTGCGCCTGGGCCTGAACCCAATGGAAGTCGCTTTAGCCGTCGTGTCCCAGCAGGTGGGGACTGACTGGGGGTCAGGCTTGATTATGGCTGCCTCGCCTTTGGCCAAGAAAAAGTACGGCCTGAGCAATGTCATGCGGGCCAGAGACTTGCCGCCTAAAGACCAGGCCCCGGACCTGATGCTGGTTGAGCCGCATATGAATCTTTACATCAAGCGCAGCATGGAGGTTTTGCAGATTTTCCGCAAGTACGCGGCGGATGAGGATATCCATGTCTATTCGATTGATGAAAGCATGATCGATATGACTGAGTCCTGGCACCTGTTTGGGGATGATCCTTATCTGGTGGCCCGGAAGATTCAAAAAGATATTCACGACAGCCTGCGCCTGTACACGACTTGCGGGATTGGGGAGAACCCCTTTTGGCCAAGCTGGCCATGGACATTTCCGCCAAGCACCGGACTTCGATGATTGCTTGCTGGCACTATATTGACGTGCCCGATACTATCTGGAAGATTCCCAAGCTGGAAGACGTTTGGGGGATCAATGTCAAGATGGCCAACCGCCTGCGCCGGCTGGGGATCAACAACATGTATGACCTGGCCCACAGCGATCCGGCTATTTTGAAGAAGGAGTTCGGAGTGATCGGCGACCAGCTTTTTGCCATGAGCTGGGGAGTGGACCGGAGCATCATCAAGCAGAAGTACCGGCCCAAAAGCAAAAGCTACGGAAACTCCCAAATCTTAAGCCGGGACTATGAAGACCAGCGGGAAATTGAGATCGTTATTCAGGGAATCGGCGACCAGGTCGCGGCCAGAATCCGGGCCCAGCACTTGCTGGCTGGCCGGGTCAGCCTTTATGTCGGTTACGCTGACTACGAGGCAGATCCAGCTGGCTTCAGCATTCAAGAGAAGATCACGCCGACTGATATTTCCAGCGATTTGGTGGCCAAGCTCAGGGCCCTTTTCAGAAGAAAGTGGCGGGGGCAGGCGGGCAGACGGCTGGGAGTGACCTACAGCAATTTATCGCCGGCCGGCTGCCAGCAGCTGACCTTCTTCCTGCCTCCAGCCGAGCAGATCAAGCAGCAGAAGCGGGATCAGGTGGTTGACAAATTACGGAAGAAGTATGGTTTTGCCAGTGTCGTCAGAGCCTCCAGCCTTTTGCCAGGGGCCACGGCAATTGCCAGAAGCCGCTTGGTCGGCGGCCACAATGGGGGCAACGCCTATGAGTAAGGAGTTTGACCAGCGGGTGACGGATTTTTTCGCCCATTATCAAGACCGGGGGATGAAGAAGTGGGCGAGCTTTTTCCTAAGCGACCACACGGCCATGATCAATAAAGAGACAAGGCAGAAAAGCGTGCCCGACCGGGCGGAAATAGTTGGCTTTGTCCAGGGCTACGCGGAAGACAAGGTGGTGATTGGCGAACATGTCATTGCGCTAGACGACTTGCGCTGCGTCCTGCTTTTAAGTGATTAAGGACAAAAAAGAAGCCCCGCTTCATGGTAAAGGAGGCTTCTGAGATTTATCTGTGTTTAATTGCAAAAGTTATTTTTCGTCCAGTCCTTTTTTGCCCTTGAAGATCAAGTTCAAAAGGACGGAAGAGATTGAGGCGATGACGATCCCGTTTTCTAGGAAAAGCTGCAGTTCACTTGGCAGAGCCTGAAAGATGGTTGGGTAGACGGAAACGCCTAAGCCCAGGCCCAGGGAGATGGCCACGATCAAGAGGTTATGGTTGTCGCTGAAGTCGACCTTGAGCAGCATCTTGATCCCTTGTACGGCGATGGAGGAGAACATGACCACCATGGCCCCGCCTAAAACGGCCGTTGGCATGATGGTGACCAGGGCACCGACTTTTGGCAGAAGGCCCATGGCCATCAAGAGGCCGGCTGCCCAGTAGATCGGCCGCTTGGACCGGATGCCGGACAGTTGCAGGAGGCCGACGTTCTGGGAGAATGTGGTGTAAGGGAAGGTGTTGAAGAGACCACCGAAAATCTGGGCCAGCCCTTCAGCCCGGTAGCCCCGCTTGAGGTCATCTTCCGTGATGTCCTTGCCCAAGAGGTCGCCTAAGGCGAAGAAGACGCCGGTTGATTCAACCATGGAGACCAGGGCGATGATCATCATAGTCAAGCTGGATGACCATTCAAACTTTGGCAAGCCGAAGTAGAAGAATTGCGGGAAGTGCAGCCAGGCAGCTTCAGAAACTGGGGTCAAAGAAACCATGCCCAGGCAGGCGGCCAGGAGAGTGCCGACGATGAGGCCGATCAAGATGGAGATTGAGGCGATGAAGCCCTTGGCGAAGGCTTGCAGAGCCACGATCACCAAGATGGTGACGCAGCCGACTAGGAGGTTCTTCGGGTCACCGAAGTCCTTGGCAGTGGCTGACCCGCCGCCAAGGTTCTGGATGCCGACCGGGATCAAGGTCAAGCCGATAGTGGTGATCAAGGTCCCGGTGACAACTGGCGGGAAGAGCTTTTTGATTTTGGAAAAGACTCCGGCGATGAGGAAGACGAAGACCCCGGCCACGATGATTGATCCGTACATGGTGCCGATGGAGTACTTCTGCCCGATCATTTCCAAAGGAGCAACAGCCTGGATGGCGCAGCCTAAAACGACTGGCAGGCCGATCCCGAAGTAGTGGTTGCGCAATAGCTGCAAGAGGGTGGCCAGGCCGCACATGAAGATGTCGATGGAGACCAGGTAGGTCAATTGCTCTGAGTTAAAGTGCAGGGCATTGCCGATCAAGATCGGGACCGCCACGGCCCCGGAGTACATGGCCAAAAGGTGTTGCAGGCCCAGGACAAAAGAGCGGCCTTGTGAAGGTTCTTGTGTTTGATCCATTTTTAGTAAATAACTCCCACTGTCAAAGATTAATTGAAGATAACTTGCCCGTCGGCGAATTCCTTGATGCTGGCCAAAGCTTCCAGGTGATAGCCATGGTTAACCAGCCAGTCGTGGCCGCCCTGGAAGGCCTTCTCCACGACAACGCCCACGCCGACTACTTCAGCGCCGGCTTGTTCAGCCAGGGAGATCAGGCCCTTGGCTGCTTCGCCGTTGGCCAGGAAGTCATCGATGACTAAGATGCGGTCATTGGCATCAAGGAACTTGGCTTCAACAGAAATGGTGTTGGTCACTTGCTTGGTGTAGGAGAAGACTTCCGCGGTGTAGACGGCGTCAGTGACGGTTGAAGGCTTCTTCTTTCTGGCAAAGACCATCGGCACGCCCAGGCAGTAGGCGGCCATGATGCCGGGAGCGATCCCGCTGGCTTCAGCGGTAAGGACCCGGGTGACGCCAGCATCCTTGAAGAGGCGGGCGAATTCCTGGCCTAGGGTCATCATCAATTGGGGATCGATCTGGTGGTTCAAGAATGAGTTGACCTTCAAGACGTCGCCTGGTAAAACGACGCCATCCTTCTTAATGCGTTCTTCTAAAAGTTCCATGTGACTCCTTCCGAGAAAAGAAAAAGGCTCCTTTTACCAAGCTAGGCAAAAGAAGCCGCGCCGGCAATACCGGCCCTTCTTTACCTATAGTCCGGAGTTTACGGCTCCGGGTAGAGACTGCTGCCCGTATCGCAGCGATATATAAGCAGAAACATTTGTTAAGTTATTGCTAAATCTTACAGCAAAAGCCGAATTAATTCAATAAGATTCGCTGAAAAATTTCTAATCTGGCGCAAAAAGTCCTAAAATATTAAAGGAATTAGTGAATAATTCGCTTTTTGTTGACCTGGCGGCGAAAAACGTGTAAAGTTGATTAATTAAAAAGTATCAACGATTGTTTGAAAGGATAAAATCATGTCTTTGTGGGAAACCAAATTTGCTAAAGAAGGTATTACTTTTGACGACGTGCTCTTGATTCCAGCTGAAAGTCACGTTCTGCCGAACGAAGTCGACTTGTCAACCCAGCTGGCACCAAAATTGAAGCTGAACATTCCTTTGATCTCCGCTGGGATGGACACGGTGACCGAAGGCAGAATGGCGGCAGCCATGGCCAAGATGGGCGGTCTTGGGGTAGTCCACAAGAACCTTTCAATTCAAGCGCAAGCTGACGAAGTCCGTCTGTCTAAGAACACTCCGGTAACTGCCGAAGACACCCACGCTGCCGTTGACAAGGATGGCAAGCTCTTGGTAGCTGCTGCTGTCGGTGTGACCAGCGACACTTTTGAAAGAGCAGAAGCCCTGTTTGAAGCCGGTGCTGACGCGATCGTTATCGACACGGCTCACGGTCACTCAGCCGGCGTTTTGCGCAAGATCAAGGAAATCCGCGACCACTTCCCGCACAACACTTTGATTGCCGGCAACGTGGCTACTGCTGAAGGTACCCGGGCCTTGTTTGAAGCCGGCGTTGACGTAGTCAAGGTTGGTATCGGGCCTGGCTCAATCTGCACCACCAGAGTGGTTGCCGGTGTCGGCGTGCCGCAATTGACTGCTATTTACGACGCGGCTGACGTAGCCCGGGAATTTGGCAAGCCGATTATCGCTGACGGCGGGATCAAGTACTCAGGTGACGTGGTTAAGGCTTTGGCTGCTGGCGGCAACGCTGTTATGCTGGGCTCCATGCTGTCAGGTACTGAAGAAGCTCCAGGGGACGTGCAGCAAGGTGCTGACGGCCGTCTGGTTAAGTCCTACCGTGGTATGGGGTCAGTTGGCGCCATGTCCCAGCAGAATGGCTCAAGCGACCGCTACTTCCAAGGCGGCGTGAACGAAGCCAACAAGCTGGTGCCAGAAGGCATCGAAGCTGTTGTTTCTTACAAGGGTACGGTAAGCAACGTTGTTTACCAGATCCTTGGGGGCCTGCGGTCCGGTATGGGCTACTGCGGGGCTGAAAACATCGACAAGCTGATTGAAACCGCCCAATTCGTCCGCATTTCAAACGCCGGCCTGCGTGAATCCCACCCGCACGACGTGATGATGAGCAAGGCCGCACCTAACTACGGAGGCATCGACTTCTAATGGCAAAAATCGATTTAAGCAATTTTGACAAGATCATCGTCCTGGACTTCGGCAGCCAGTACAATCAATTGATTACCCGCCGGATCCGTGACTTTGGCATCTACTCAGAACTTTTGCCGCACACGATTACGGCAGAAGAAGTGAAGAAGATCGCTCCTAAGGGGATCATCTTCTCCGGCGGCCCGAACTCAGTTTACGATGAAAACGCCCTGGACGTTGACCCGGAAATTTTTGAACTGGGGATTCCAATCTTGGGTATCTGCTACGGGATGCAACTGATGACCCAGAAGCTGGGCGGGACGGTTGAAAAGGCCGGGGAAGCTGAATACGGCTCAGCCCACATTGAAGTCAAGGAAGCTGACAGCCCGCTTTACAAGGGCCTGCCAGAAAAGCAGGTTGTCTGGATGAGCCACGGGGACCTGGTAACCAAGGTGCCAGAAGGCTTTGAAGTTCTGGCTTCAAGCAAGAACTGCCCGATCGCTTCCATGGCTGACCCAGACCGGAAGTTCTACGCAATCCAGTTCCACGCTGAAGTCCGCAACTCAGAATACGGCCTGGACATCTTGCGCCGTTTTGCCTTTGACGTCTGCGGGGCCAAGGACAACTGGACCATGGATGACTTTATTAAGCTGTCTGTTGACTCAATCAGAGAAGAAGTTGGCGACGCCAATGTGATCCTGGGGATCTCCGGCGGGGTTGATTCCAGTGTTACGGCTACCCTTTTGCACAAGGCAATCGGCAGCCAGTTGACGGCGATTTTTGTCGACCACGGCCTGCTTAGAAAGAACGAAAGCGATGAAGTTATGGCCGCTCTTAAAGAAGGGCTGGGCGTGAACATCGTCAGAGTTGATGCTAAGGACCGCTTCATGTCCAAGCTGGCTGGGGTAACCGACCCAGAAAAGAAGCGGAAGATCATCGGTAACGAATTCGTGCAGGTCTTCAACGATGAAGCCAAGAAGATCAAGGACGCCAAGTTCCTGGCCCAAGGGACCTTGTACACTGACGTGATTGAATCAGGGACCGACACGGCCCACACGATCAAGAGCCACCACAATGTCGGGGGCTTGCCGGAAGACATGCAGTTCAAGCTGATTGAACCGCTGCGGCAATTGTTCAAGGACGAAGTCCGGGTCTTGGGTGAAAAGCTGGGTCTGCCACACGACTTGGTATGGCGGCAGCCGTTCCCAGGTCCTGGCCTGGCTATCCGGGTAATCGGGGAGATCACTGAAGAGAAGCTGCGGATCGTCCGGGACGCGGACGCGATCTTGCGGGAAGAAGTCAAGAATGCAGGCTTGCAGGAAAGCATTTGGCAATACTTTGTTGCTTTGCCAGGGATGCGGAGCGTCGGGGTCATGGGCGACGGCCGGACTTACGACTATGCTGTCTGCATCCGGGCCGTTACGTCAATTGACGGGATGACGGCTGACTTTGCCCAGATTCCATGGGATGTTCTGCAGAAGATCTCCGTGCGGATCGTCAACGAAGTCAAGCAGGTTAACCGCGTACTGTACGACGTGACGAGCAAGCCACCGGCAACTATTGAATACGAATAAAATAAGCGGAATTTTTCTCCGCTGGGGAAACTACCTGGTTATTGCCGGGTAGTTTTTTTGTGGAAAAATGCAGGAAGTTGGAGCCTTAAAAGCAAAGTAATTACTGCTAGCAAAAGTATAGTCCAGAAATAATTTGACTCAATTATAAAGGGCTATTTCGACGTACGCATCAGTTTGGATAATCTGCGAGGTAAAAGCAAAATAGCTATAGTAAGTAATTTGCACAAGAATATGTTAAATCGCAGATAGTCAATATTTTGGTTTAAAGGCTGTATCTTTTGACACCGAATATGACACCATATATAATGATACTAGGAGTTTATAATGTCGAAATGGGATAAACTGTTACAGCGCATCCTTTCATTATCAAAAGGCATGCGTTTTGTTGAATTGAAGAAGGTTCTAGAAAGTTATGGTTATGTAATGACGGCACCAAGAAGTGGAAGTAGTCATTATACGTTTCGCAAACCGGGTAAAACTCCCATTACGATCCCTAAACATGAACCGATTAAGAAAATATACGTTGAAATGGTACGCAAAGTTGTTGAGGAGGAAACGAAGCATGAAGACAATTGATGATTATCTGGCTCTTCCATACAGACTTGAACTTGTACCTGATCCAGATGAAGGCGGTTATGTTGCCAGCTATCCAGAATTGCCTGGATGCATTACTATCGGGGAAAGTCTAGAAGCTGCCGCGAAAAACGCGGAGGATGCTAAAAAAGCGTGGCTGGAAGCCGCGCTGGAGGATGGTATTGAGATAGCAGAGCCGGCATCTCTGGATGACTATTCCGGGCAATTTAAGCTGCGGATTCCCAAGAGCCTGCACCGCTCACTTGCTGAACACTCTAAACGCGAAGGTGTCAGCATGAACCAGTATTGTGTCTATTTGCTGTCTAAGAATGATGCGCTGGAAGAAAGAAATAGAGCTTGATGTTGGAAACTACCTGGTTATTGCCGGGTAGTTTTTTATTGCAAAAATAGGGTAGAAATGCCTATCGAATGCTGAGTAATGTCTTGATTATAAAGAAGAGCAAAGCGATTTAATAAAATGCTTTGCTCTTCTTGTATATATAAGTGAATCTTTTTAACAGCGACGTATTACTTAACGCAGCTGATTGTATTTGTCTTGCAATAAAAAGTTAATCGTCTAACATCAGAATGAACTTTCTTTTGGGAACTGTATAATTTTATGTGTAAGGATGA
>NZ_KV793223.1:0-1749 GCF_001808415.1 Lactobacillus sp. HMSC08B12
CCACTTTTGTAAGTGGGAAGTTTAAGTTAATATTCATACCATGCAAAAAGCCGGGACAAGCAAACTTGTCCCAGCTTTTTTGTCTAAACAGGATTGATCAAACTAACCTAATAAACCGTCCAGCTTTTCTTCACTCATCAAGTGACTTTCCAGGACCAGTTCCCGGACGCTGCGCTTTTCCTTAAGGGCCCGCTTGGCGATCTTAGCTGAGAGCTGGTAGCCCAGGTATGGGCAAAGAACCGTGGCGATGCCGACGCTGCCTTCCTTGAGCTGCTTGCAGCGGCCCTTGTTGGCGGTGATGCCCGTAATGCAGTTTTCTACCAAAGTATCGACTGCCCCAGTCAAAGCCGTAAAAGATTCGAAAAGCTGGTAGAAGACAACTGGCTCAAAAGCGTTCAGTTCCAGTTGCCCGGCTTCTGCCGCCATGGTGATGGTGGTGTCGTGGCCGCAGACCAGAAAGGCCACCTGGCTGACGACTTCCGGGATAACCGGGTTGACCTTGCCCGGCATGATGGAAGACCCGTTTTGCTTGGCCGGCAGGTTGATTTCAGCGAAACCGCAACGCGGTCCGGAAGACAAAAGACGGAGGTCGTTGGACATCTTGGACAGGCTGATGGCGCAGGCCTTAAGGGCACCAGACACTTCCACGAAGGAGTCCAGGTTTTCCGTAGCGTCAAAGAGGTCGTCGGCCTGCTTGAGTTCAAAGCCAAAGAGCTTGCTCAACTGCCCGGCGATGTGGTCTTTGTAGTATTGGGAAGCGTTGATCCCGGTCCCGATCGCCGTTGCCCCTAGGTTGATCTCGTGCATTTCCATGACGGCTTTTTCCAGCCGCTTCTTTAAGCGGCTGACCATTGAAGCGTAGCCGGCAAAGCTGTCACCTAAGGTCATCGGCACCGCGTCTTGCAGCTGGGTTCGCCCCATCTTGATCACGTCAGAGAATTCATCTGCCTTGATCCGCAGAGAAGCTTCCAACTTGTCCAGGCTGGCAACCAGCTTTTCACTGAGCAGGATGGTGGTCATCTTGCCAGCCGTTGGAATGGTGTCGTTGGTAGACTGGGCCATGTTGACCTGGTCGTTAGGGTGAACCAGGTCGTAAGTCCCCCGCTTGCCGCCTAAAAGCTCGTTTGCCCGGTTAGCAATAACCTCGTTCATGTTCATGTTAGCGCTAGTCCCGGCCCCGCCTTGGATTGGGTCGACGATGAAATCTTCCGCGAATTTGCCGGCAATCACTTCATCGCAAGCAGTTTTAATCGCGTCAGCCTGCGGCTTAGTGAGTAGACCAATTTCAAAGTTTACGCTGGCAGCTGCCTTTTTGATCAAGGCCAGGTTGCTCAGAAAAACTGGACTCATCTTTAAGTGCGTAATTTCAAAATTCCGTCTGGCCCGTTCAGCCTGGACCCCGTAGTAGGCGGCTGTCGGGACTTCAAGACTGCCAATTGAATCTGCTTCTAATCTGCTTGCTGCTTTCATCTGTTTTTGCCTCGTTTTTTTACTTCTTTTTTTGATTTCTTTCTATGGCCAATACTATAGTTGAAAATTAGACCAATGTTAAGACCCTTCCCCCTTTTCTTTGCCATCTTTTTAGAAAAGGCTTACAAAAATTAGATTATTAACTTCTTTTGAGGAGAAAATTTAACATGCAAAGCTGAAAAACTTAGACCAGTTATTGGCCAAAAGATATAAAACAGATCATGCTCCAATAAAACAGCACGAAAAAAGAGGGTTCAGTATAAATTCTTGTGTAAATAG
>NZ_KV793224.1:0-1152 GCF_001808415.1 Lactobacillus sp. HMSC08B12
CGTGAGAATGAAGCACAGCCAAATGAAGAAATGAGCCAGTATCCTGCACTAAGAGCTGCTTTATCCGAGAAGCAGCTTCAGCACTGCTTTGGATATATCAGACGCCTCACCAGAAAACATAAACCCTACCCTCATTCAACGGCAGCACAATGCATGCTCTGTGACGAAATGATGTGGAGGGTTGTTGAAAAAGATGGCTCAAGCTACCTAGAAATCATGACGGCAAAATGCAGAAAGAAAAAGCAGTTTAAGCTGACAGGACCATACTGCTATGCCAACAAGAAAAAACGCGGCGACATCCAGCTCATTCTTGATAGAGACAAGAAGCGGCTGGAAGTTCATCGTGCTATTAATGCTGTTGCTCATGAGATCCGCAAGCCACTGAGGAAACTGGGTATGGACAAGGGACTGGCAACACTCATTTCATGTAGCAGTGGTCAAGAATATGGAGCAGGCTTCGGTGGATTGGTAGGTGCTGAAGTTGAGCGGATCAATGATCGTAACACAAATCGTAATGAGTACATCCAGTCAGCCAAGGATTTGAGAGAAGAAAAGTCTGCTTTGCAGAAAAAGTTGGACAAGGATTATTCAGCTAAGACAAAGAAGCGCATCAGACAGCGCATTGGAAGTCTTGAGCGCCAAATTGCCCGTCTTGAAAAACACCACCTTGGCAGCAAGCTCTACCACCGCCAACATGAAAGAAATCAACGCAACATGGAGCGGGTAATGAACACAAGTATTAGACAGATGCTTGTGGCAGAAGATTCAGATGTTCTCGTCAAGGAGGATCTGACTTTTACTAGGGAGAAATTGTCTAAAGCATCAAACCGCTATGAAGCAAAAGTGAGACGCAAGCTGTCGTCATGGACTAAAGGAAGACTGGATAAACGTATCGAGTATTTATGTGGCAGTCTGGGAATTCAAACCATTGACGTTAATCCAGGATATACGTCTCAGTTCTGTCCAAGATGTGGTGCTCATTTCAGTGAAAGAAAAGGCGCACATCATGAAACAGCCGTCTGCTCAAATTGTGGAGAAATGAACGCAAATACAGCAGCAGCGGTAAATATTTTGCAAAGAGCGGATGACAAAGAAATAACGAAATACATGCCGTACAAGAAAGTTAAGTTGATTCTTGAAGATCGTTACGCA
>NZ_KV793225.1:0-1898 GCF_001808415.1 Lactobacillus sp. HMSC08B12
ATTTATTTACACAAAAGAATTGACAGTGTCGAAGTTTAAGTAAACTATTGAATTTTCAAGGTACAAGCTCGCTTTTGTAAGTGGGAAGTTTAAGTAAAAAATACGAAGCGGGGAGAAATAAAACGTGAAAACTAAATCATTAGGAAAGAATGCATTCTTAAATGGGCTACGAAGCGTTTTAAATATTATATTTCCAATAATCACATTTCCATACGTGTCTAGAGTATTGAGTGTAGGAGAACTTGGAAAGTATAATTGGTCTAATTCTTTTGTATCATACTTCCTGTTGATTGCAGGATTAGGAATTGCGACATATGCAGTCAGAGAAGGCGCTAAGCTTAGGAATGATCGAAATGAAATTAGTGCTTTTGCGAGTCAAATTTTTTCGATTAATATATTATCTACTGTAGTTTCATATATACTGCTATTCTTATTTGTCTTGATTTTTCCGAAGATACAGAGCTATTCCGCATGTATTTATATTTTCGGTATTCAAATTGTTTTTACTACACTAGGTACGGAATGGATATATAGTATTTTTGAAGAATATACATATATAACTATCAGAAGTATAGTGTTTAAAATACTTTCCATTGTTATGTTATTTGTATTTGTGAGAAGACCTGGTGATTATTTAAACTATGCTGGAATAACTGTTTTTTCTGCAGTAGGGTCAAATGTACTGAACTATTTGCATGCTAAGAAATTTTGTACAATTAGGTTCACTTTTAATATAGATTGGCAAGAGCATCTTAAACCAATACTGATAATTTTTGCTTCGTCTGTTGCTACGACAATATATTTAGGTCTAGATACAACGTTATTGGGATTAATAAATAACAACTACGTTGTAGGTATATACTCTGTTTCGACAAAGATGTACAATATTGTTAAGCAACTTATTGCAGCGATACTAACTGTTACAATCCCTAGATTTGCATTGCTTTGGGGGCGTCATAGATATAGAGAGTATCGTAAGTTATTGTTACAGATATCCGACGCTTTGGCCTTGATATCAATTCCCGCTGCTGTCGGAGTTTATATGTTAGCTCCACAGATTGTAATACTATTGTCGAGTACTAAATATATTAGGGCTGTTAGCTCGTTGCGCTTATTATGTCCAGCGTTAATTTTTTCAATTTTTAGCTGGATTTTTACTAGTTGTGTTTTGATACCGGCAAAGCGCGAAAACAAGGTTTTGATCATAACGGTACTAAGTGCTGTAGTTAATTTGGTTTTGAATTTGCTATTAATGCCTTCTTTAAAAGAAAATGCTGCGGCGATAACAACATCATTGTCAGAAGCAATTTCTATGTTTTTAGGAATGTATTATAGCAGGGATATAATTAAGGGATTGTATAAAATCTATAAAAGCGAATTTTGGAAAGAAATCTTTACATATATCTTAGGTGCGATATCTATAGTGATCAATTGCCTTGCCGGTGATGTATTGTTTGATTCTACAGTAATGATTATTTTATTTGATGTTGTGTTATCCATTGTAGAGTATGTGTTGATACTTCTTGGAGTAAAGAACAAATTTGCGCTAGATGTGCTGGAACGTATATTGTTAAGGTTTAAATAGATGTTATTACGTGTGATCATCGTAATGTGCAAAAATTGTCATTACAATACATGGCCTCTCATATGATGCACTGACAGTTCATACGGCTTTTGTCTTTCTGCGCTGTAAGCGCCCAATAGCACGGTATCTATCGACTTCTGTTCAATAGTCATATACTGTTCTTAACAATTGAATATGGAGGAACACGATATTATGACTGAACATCCAATCGTACCGCTCGAGTTGCCAAAGGGCAAAATCAGACCTAAGAATAGGCCCGGAAAGAACTGGCTTGTTCTTAACTTGAAGTCCAATGGGGTTGAGCTGTCATTTT
>NZ_KV793225.1:1918-2791 GCF_001808415.1 Lactobacillus sp. HMSC08B12
GCCATGATTAATCTGGCAGAACTGGGTCGCTCGTTCAGTGTTTGCGGTAAGACTGACATGCGTCGAGGGATCGATTCGCTTGCCTACATAGTTAAGAAGAGCTTCCATCTAGACCCCTTCTCTGGGTGCGTCTTTCTCTTCTGCGGCAGTCGAAAGGACCGGCTTCAAGGCACACTTTATTGGGACGGCTAGGGCTTCCTTCTGGCTGCTCTATAAGCGCTTTGAGAACAGGAAGCTGGCTTGGCCGAACAATGAAGACGAAGTTCGGGAGTTGTCCGATGAGCAAGTCATGCGCTTGATGCAAGGCTTTACCATTGATCCTAAAATTAATACCACAAGAGCTCGTGAATTATATTGATTTCACGAGCTTTTCTGTAAGCACCCAATAGCAGAGTATATTAAAATCCCATCCTAGCAATGCTAAGATGGGATTAATCAGTTTATGGGACTTTACTTACAGTGGAGTTGAACATCCTCAGCCCATGGTAAATAGGCTTCCAGACGCTGATTGTCTAATAATGACAGCTCATTAGGCAGCTTGTCTAGAAGATAGTTGATGTATTTGAATTGATCCAAGCCATTTTGTTTGGCGGTTTCGAGTATGCTCATAATGATTGCCATGGATTTGGCGCCTGTACTGCTCTGTGAAAAGAGCCAGTTCTTGCGTCCCATGACGATCTCTTTGACTGCTCGTTCTGCTCTGTTGTTGGACAGTTTAAGGCGACCATCTTTTAGAACGTTCATGAACTTGTCCATGTGCTTTATGCAATATTGGAAGGCTGTCCCCAGCTTGCCGGATGGCAACACGGAGATTGATTTCTTGGAGCACCAGTCGGAAAACTTTGAAGTGCCATAGAAAAGTTAGACATTTTA
>NZ_KV793226.1:0-1014 GCF_001808415.1 Lactobacillus sp. HMSC08B12
AAATTAAGCAAAAAAACACTCATCAAATTCAGATGAGTGTTCTAAGACGTTCCCCGTTCAAAGTCAATGTCTTAACTTAATGACATTGCTTTTCAAGGCATGATTCTTTTAATTAAGGATCATGTGCTATAAGAAATGTGGAAGAATGTGCGCTTGATACCGGCTGGTTCACATTATGGTCAAGATATTCAACTTTGCGACTATCGCATCATCGATATCTTTACTTCCGACGCCGACATGCCTGGCTGGAACATTCCCAACACATAATATGGGACTCTGCCGGCTTCCATTTCTCTCACGAGCGTTCACTGCCAAGCTTTCGCATTGACAGCGTGGGCGATCTCTGCACTCGATATGCTCACATCACCTGTACGGCCGAAGCCGCAGACAATGCCTTTATCCGAAGATGAGCAACCGAACTGTCTCACGAGTTCTGAACTCGCTTCTCGCATGTTCTTCCATTTGAGGAATTGCATGCGCGGTCGTAGAAACCGATTCGCTGCCAAAGCAACTTATCGGCTTCCCGTCCGGTGAGCCATCTGCACCGAAACAGCCACTTACGCAACTGTCCAAGCAACAGATGGCATTCCGGCCATTAGCCTGCCCGCATGGATCCTTGCGGATCCTTTGATTTTTTACAGTGCTTTATTGTATCTTGGATGATCAATCAAAAAAGTAAGATTCATCATCGCATTCATGTCCCGATCTACAACTTTGTTGTAGTTCGGGCATTTTTTGTTGTAGCACACGTATTCATTGTGCTTGGTGCCATGCTTCTTGTTGCCAGAAAGAGTGATCTTTTCGTCATTTTTCTTGATATTGCCACAGACTGCACAGCGCTGGGTGCTTGGATAAAAGCGATTGGCAATCACCAATTTGACTCCGGCTGACTTACACTTGTATTCGAGATAGCGGCGAAAGCGTCCAAACAGAGCACGGTGTACGCCTTTTGAAGCGACATGGCTCATAAGCATGCCCTTGACATCCAGATCCTCAATGCAGATTGCATCATAT
>NZ_KV793227.1:0-25576 GCF_001808415.1 Lactobacillus sp. HMSC08B12
TCTTACTCGCTTGTTGACTTCTTGTCAACAGCTTTCTGATATTTTTTTACCTCCGCGAGACTTGCTTATCTCACGCGGCAACAAATACTAGTATACTAGCTTTTTCTGATTCGTCAAATTTGCTTTTTCATTCGTTTTATGATTGGCGCACCCGGCCGAGTTGTGATTGATAGTTTTCTGCTTATATTCCACTTTTCTGCTTTTCGCTGAAAAATAATCTTTCCCCGGAAAAGATAGTTCGATTTTTGCCTTTTTCGGCTTTAAAATTCTGTAACAAGTTTTTTTACTTTTTTCGTTTCGCTTCTTAATTAATTTTGCCGGCGTTCTATGGTAAAGTGGTTTTAGTATATTTTCGAAAGGAGATCTCGCTTATCAAACAATATGATCTTGCCGTGATTGGCGCTGGACCAGTCGGCCTCTTCGCGGCCTACTTCGCCCGCCTGCATGGCTTAAAGACGGTTATCCTTGAATCCTTGAACGAGCCTGGCGGACAGCCGGAAATGCTCTACCCCTTCAAGAAGATCCTGGACATCCCTGTCTTCAATGAAATCACCGCGGCTGACTTAACCAAGCGCCTCTTAGCCAACTTAACCGACCAGGACCTGGTCACTGGCCACAAGGTCAGCCAGCTGGAGAAAACTGACGAATTTGTGATCGATGGCGAATACCAGGTCCGCAGCATTATCGTCGCAACTGGCAATGGGGCCTTTAAGGCCAAAAAGTTCCCCCTCAAGGCGACCCCGGAAGCTGAAGACCACATCCACTACTTTTTCAAAAATCCTGACCTCTTTGCTGGCCAGAAGATCGGCATCTTTGGCGGCGGAGACACGGCCTTAGACTGGGCCCAGGAACTTTCCCAAATCGCTGACGTCACCCTCGTTCACCGGCGCGACCAGTTCCGGGGCATGGAAAGCAGCGTGGAAAACTTGAAGGCTGACCAAAAGGTGACCTTAAAGACCCCCTACCTGCCAAAGAGCATGCAGGTCGAAAAGGGCCAGCTGGAAATTTCCTTGAAAAAGGTTGGCGGAGATGAAGTCACTCAAGAAACTTTTGACCAGATCCTGGTCGCCTACGGCTTCCGGGCCGACAACCGCTTCGTCAGCAAGTGGGGGGTTGACCTGGACCAGGGCTTGATCGCCGTTGACCGGTCCATGCAGACCAGCGTGCCTGGCATCTATGCCATTGGCGACTCCTGCGGCTACCCGGGCCGGGTGCCAGTTATCGGGATTGGTTTTGGGGAAGCCCAGATCGCGGTCAACGCGATTATGCAGGGCCTCTTCCCGGAAAAGAGCCTGACCATCCACTCAACCAGTATCTAGCGGAAAAAAGAAAAATAAGAAATGAGGTTAACACATGCCACTGATTGACTTTATCCTGCACATCGATGACCACTTGGTGACCATCGTCAACAACTTTGGGGCAGGAACCTATTGGATCATTTTTGCCATCATCTTTATCGAAACCGGTTTGGTCATCTTCCCCTTCCTGCCAGGTGACTCCTTGATCTTTGCGGCAGCCGCCATGGCCGCCAACCCGAAATACGTTTTAAATGTCTGGCTGCTCTACATCGTTGCTGCCGCTGCCGCCATTATCGGTGACAGCATCAACTATGAAATCGGCAAGTGGTCAGTCACTTCCGGGGCCAAGCACAGCTGGTTCAACAAGCTGATCAATGAAAACAACCGGCTGGCAGCGGAGAAGTTCTTTGAAAGACATGGCTCCAT
This sequence comes from Lactobacillus sp. HMSC08B12, assembly GCF_001808415.1. Classification (NCBI taxonomy): domain Bacteria; kingdom Bacillati; phylum Bacillota; class Bacilli; order Lactobacillales; family Lactobacillaceae; genus Lactobacillus; species Lactobacillus sp. HMSC08B12. Next base: position 1,725 of record NZ_KV793227.1, read on the forward strand.
CACCATCGTGATCGGCCGTTTCATCCCCTTCATCCGGACCTTCGTGCCTTTCATTTCCGGGGGCAGCAAGATGCACTACCAGACCTTCGTTATTTACAACATCCTGGGTGGACTGCTCTGGACGGCCCTCTTTACCAGCATCGGCTACTTCTTCGGTAACTTCCCAGTCGTCAAGGACCACTTCTCCTTGATCGTGATCGGCATCATCCTGGTTTCAGTCGTGCCTATCCTGGTCGTGGCCTTGAAGAAAAAGCTCACCATGCGGCGCGAGCGGCAATTCAATGATTAAAACAAAGCAAAAAATAAGGACCTGCCGGTCCTTATTTTTTTGGTCTAAATTCTGTTTAAGTACTTTCCAGTTTACTTTTTCAGCAAATAGCGGGCCAGGTAGAGCTCGTAAATCGCTCCGCCAACCGCAAAGCAGGAGGCAAAGAAGCCTTCCGTCAGCACGTTGATGACCGGGTCAGTCGCCGGGTCAAAGAGCCAGTTGTCATTGCGGAAAAAGAAAGTATGAAAGACCCGGAAGAAACTGTCAAAGTCGGTCAAGGCAAAAGGCATGACCACAATTGGCAGCAGCATCAAGAGCAAGGCCTGGGTCTGGGTCAATTTAAGCGGCTTCTTGTAATTGCGGAAATAGCTGCTGAGAGCCAGGCAGAGCAGGAAAACCAGCTCGGCCAGAATAAAAAGATTTTTGGCATCGGCAAAGTGAGCAGCCGCTGAAGCCGAAGTCGGCATGTTGCTCATCTGCAGCTTGGTCTGTCCAGGCCAAACCAGGTAAAGCAGGAGCTGGTTATAGTTATTCATGACCTGGCCCACGGTCAAGTTAACCGTTTGGTAAGTCTTCTCCAGCAAGGTAAAAAGCAAAAGCAAGGGCCAGCTGACTACGATCGCGCCAACGACAGCGCTGGAGACCGCGAAAAAGAAATGGAAAAGGGGCTGGCCCAGCTTGCTTAGGAATTTTTTCATAGGCTAAATTCATCCAAATCGTTCACTAAATAAGTCGGCGGAGTGAGACCGGCCAGGTCTGCCTTTTGCGTCACCCCGGTCAAGGTCAAGAGGGTGTCGACTCCGCTGTTGATTCCGGCCATAATGTCAGTTGGGTAATTGTCCCCGACAATCAAGGCCTCTTCCGCCTTGAACCCAGCCAAGTCCAGGGCGCGGTTGACAATAATGGCTTCCGGCTTGCCGATAAAAAGGGGCTTTTGCCCGGACGCGACTTCCAGAGCCGCGCAAATTGAACCGTTGCCTGGCCGCAGCTCCTTGCCCACCGGCAGGTTCTGGTCGGAATTGGTGCCGATAAAGACCGCTCCCCGGTGAATGCAGCGGGTGGCAACCATGAGCTTGTGGTAGGTCAAGTCCGTGTCCATCCCCACGATCACGTAGTCAGGATTTTCCTCGTCATAATAGAATTCCGGCCGGTCCAGGATCTCCTTCCACAGGCCAATTTGGCCAATGATGTAGACGCCGATTGGCCTTTTCGCCTCTTTTTCCAAAATATAGCTGGCCGTGGCCATGCTGGGCGTGTAGATCTTGGAAACGTCGGTCTTGACTCCGTGCCCGGCCAGTTTGTCAGCTACCATCTGGGGCGTCCGGGTCGTGTTGTTGGTCAAAAATAAGTAATCAAGACCTGCCTCATCCAGGCGCTTGACAAAGCGGACGCCGGATTCAATGGTCTCCTTGCCCCGGTAAATGGTCCCATCCAAATCAATCAAAAATAAGCGGTAATCTTTCACGGCTTCTTCTTTCTAATCACAAAGGCCTGGTGGCGGCGGTTCTTCTTGCAGCTTTCAGCATAGCTGCCCTTCTTGGGCCGGCCGTCCTTGACCTTTCTTTCGCTAAAAGCCGCCTTGTTCTTCGGCCGCTTTCTGGCTGGCCGCCGGCGCTGGGTCGGCCAGGGCTTACGGCTGGGCTGGAGGGATTCCAGGATAAAGTAAGGCGCGCCAGGGTTGCAGTATTCAGTCAAGTAGTCAACAATCGTCGACTTTTTCCGGTCAATGGATGTCTTGACATAGTCATTGTAAAAGCCCCTGAGGCGGAGGTGGTCGCTGGATACATCCCCGACCAGATAATCATACTGGTCCAGGTATGGATCGTACTTTTGCTTCAAAACTTCCCGGTCTAAAGCATCCCGCTGGTTGACCAAAAGGCGGTATTCTCGCTGATTGATCACGACCTTTTCGCCGGCAACCACCACCTCTGCCAGGGGGTGGAGGGGCTTAGCTTCAGCTGCCTCTGTTTTCTGCTCTTTTTTGCCCTTATCTTTTTTCAGCTCTTTCTGCTCTTTCCTCAATAAATTCACCTTCTTTTTTCACAGGATACTTGCGGCCTAAGTAGTCGCCTACGACTTCCCTTAAAAACTGCGGGAAGAGGAATTCATTTTCACCAACAATGGCCAAAGTCGGGAAAAACGGGATCAGGACATAGTGGTCCAAAACGGCGATCCGGTATTCTTCCGCCGGGTCCAGCAATTGCCCGTTGACGAAAACGTTCCTGGTCATTGGGTCATACTTGATCCCCCTGTAGTAGACCTGGCCAAAAATCTTCCCTCTAAAGCTCATCCCCACCAGAGGATAATGTTCCAAAAAGTGCCGGTTCTTTTCCACTTCCATGACCAGCCGCCACAAGTCCCGGCCTAAAAGGGTAGTCCGGACGACATGCATCGGGTGCGGCAGGGCATGCTGGAGGTCAAACTGGTTGATGAGGCCGCTCTTAAATGGTGTCAAAAAGAGGCCGGTGCTCAGCATGGCCAGGTCGGTACCGGCAAAGTCAGCGATCGCTTCCAGGGAGACGTCGATCGCGGCCAGCTTGTCATCCTTGAACTTCTCTGGCAAGTCCGCCACCTGCCGGCTCTGCAGCATCTTCTGCCCCTCTTCATATAAGGCGGCAATTTCTGCTTCATCGCCCGCCTGGCTTGGCAAATCAGCTACCGGCACGGTAGTTGGTTTAATCGAAATGATCTTGTGGTCATCGCCGATTTCCAGGCTGATGTCGCCGACATAATTGCCCCACTTGTCCGTCTGGGTGATCCAGGTGCGGCCTTCCTTGACCCCTTTTTCCAAAAGGGTGTGGCTGTGTCCGCCCACGATCAGGTCGATTTCCGGGTAGTGCTTGGCCAGCCACTGATCCATTCTGAGGCCCACGTGAGTCAGCAAAATCAAGCAGTCATACTGGCCGGCAATTTCCGGCAGGACCCGGTCCATAGTTTCGCCCAGCATCTTGATATGCCAGTGGTTGGGACCGTATGTCATTGGATAAGCGGCCGTCAGACCCACCAAGGCCAGGCGGGTGCCCTTTTTGGTCTTGATGATCTTGTAGTCATTGGCCCAGGCCGGCCAGCTTTCGTCTTCTTCTCTGAGATTTGACAAGAGGACCGGGAAGTTGGCATGGTCAAAAAGCCGTTCCAAAACGGCATGCGGGTTGGAAATCCCCTCATTGTTGCCGATCGTGATGGCGTCATAGTGAAAGTCATTCATCAAGCGGATGTTGGCCTGGCCCTCTGTAGCATCAGACAAGGGATGGGACCGGTCCATGAAGTCGCCGGCGTCAAAAGTCAAAACCTGGTCAGCAGCCGCCGTTTCTTGCACCTGCTTCAAATAGCGCCTGATTTTTGGAAAATGCTCAAAGTGCGAGTGCAAGTCGTTGGTATGCAGAATCCGCAAAGTTTCCATTGTCTTCCTCCTAGCCGATCTTGTTGGCTTTCAAAACCATTTCGTAAGCATCCCTGACCGGGCCTTTAGGCTTGTCCCATTCCACCCATTGCGGGTTCTCCCAGTCTTCTTCGTTCATCAAAGTATGCAGCTGGTAGGCCTTGTTAATGTACTGCTCGTAAGTTTCCAGCGCCTTGGTGCGCGGGATGTTGATGACCAGAATCCGCACGCTCTTGATTAAACCGTTGTTGACCGCCAGTTCCGCGAAGCCGTTTTGGTCGATGTTGGAAATTTCATAGTACTGACTGCCGTCGTTTCTGGTAATCTCTTCGATCAAGTCGAATTGCTCGTATAAGTGATCCATTTGTACCCCCCATTATCTTATAAAAAGATTGTAACACAAAGTTCAGCCGCCTTTGCCCGGGCGAAACTAAAAGAGCCCGCCGCTTGGCAGGCTCTTTCGAAAAATCTTACTTGTTCAAGGTACTTTGCTTCTTGATCAGTTCATATGGCAAAACGATGTGCTTGTCTTCCAGGCCTTCATCGTTCATCAGCTTGGTCAGCATTCTCATGGCCACGGCACCCAAGTCGTAGAGCGGCTGCTTGATCGTGGTCAAGGCTGGCCGGACAACTGAGGCGATCTGGGTCGCGCTGGCCGTAATGATTTCGAAGTCTTCCGGCACCTTAGCCCCGCGGTCCAGAGCTGAGTTGAGGAGGCCGACTGAGGAAACGTCCTTGGTGATGATGGCCCCGTTGATCCCCTTCTTGGCCAGTTCCGGGTAAAGGTTGTAGCCGTCGGAGTAGTCCTTGATGTTGTCAAAAATCTCGCAGCCTTCCAGTTCATTGTCAGCCACGAACTTCTCAAAGGCCGGAATCCGGTGGTTCCGGTTGATCGGAGCTTCCTTGTCGCCCACGATCAAGGCCAGCTTCTTCTTGCCGTCGTTCAAAAGCAGGTTCAAAGCTTCCGTGTCGGCCTTCTTGTAGTCGATGTTGGCTGAAGGGAATTCTAGGTTGTCGGAAACAGTCCCGGCCAAAACGACTGGCGTGTCGGTCCGCTTGAAGGCTTCCGCTGCTTCTTCAGACAGCTTGTTGGACATGTAAATAACCCCGTCAACCTGCTTGTTGAGCAAGCCTTGAATGACGGCGTCTTCCTTCATCAAACGGTTTTCCACGCTGGAGATGATGATATTGTACTTGTACAAAACAGCAATGTCGTCGATCCCCTTTGACAATTCGGCAAAGTACAAGTTGGTCAGGTCCGGCACGATCAAGCCGACCGTTGTGGTCCGCTTTGAGGCCAAACCCTGCGCTACCGCGTTTGGTTGGTAGTGCAGACGCTTGATAACTTCCATGACCCGGTCACGGGTTTCCTTGCGGACATTGTTGTTGCCATTGACTACCCGGGAAACCGTGGCCATAGAAACCTTGGCTTCCCGAGCAACATCGTAAATGGTTACATCTTGCTTATTCATAATAACAGCCCCACCTATCTAAATACTAATTACTGATTTAATGATACCATGAGAACACTTTTGGTGCAATCGCTTACAGCTGCTTTTTCAAATTTTTTCAGTTTTTTTAGTGTTATACTGAGGTTAATTTCATTAGTAAGGAGAATTTTGCCATGAATTTAGACAAATTACAAAACTGGCTGCAGGAAAACGGTATGGACGTAGCCTACGTTTCCAGCCCGACTACCATCAACTATTTCACGGGTTTCATTACTGATCCTGAAGAAAGAATCTTTAAGCTTTTCGCCTTCAAGGACGCTGAACCCTTCCTCTTCTGCCCGGCCTTGAACTATGAAGAAGCCAAGGCATCAGCTTGGGACGGGGACGTGGTCGGCTACCTGGACAGCGAAAACCCATGGAGCAAGATCGCTGACGAAATCAAGCAGCGGACCAAGGACTACCAAAACTGGGCTGTCGAAAAGAACGGCTTGACGGTTGCCCACTACCAGGCCCTGCACGCTCAATTCCCAGACTCCGACTTCTCCAAGGACTTGTCTGACTTCATCGCCCACATCCGCCTCTTCAAGACGGAAAGCGAACTGGTCAAGCTGCGCAAGGCCGGGGAAGAAGCTGACTTTGCCTTCCAGATTGGCTTTGAAGCCCTGAGAAACGGGGTTACCGAACGGGCCGTGGTCAGCCAGATTGAATACCAATTGAAGCTGCAAAAGGGCGTGATGCAGACCAGCTTTGACACCATCGTCCAGGCCGGCAAGAACGCGGCCAACCCACACCAAGGCCCAAGCATGAACACGGTGCAGCCAAACGAACTAGTACTTTTTGACTTAGGGACCATGCACGAAGGCTACGCTTCTGACTCCAGCCGGACGGTCGCTTACGGGGAACCAACTGACAAGATGCGGGAAATCTACGAAGTCAACCGGACTGCCCAGCAAGCAGCCATCGACGCGGCTAAGCCAGGCATGACGGCCAGCGAACTTGACGGGGTAGCCCGCAAGATCATCACTGACGCCGGCTATGGTGAATACTTCATCCACCGCCTGGGCCACGGGATCGGGATGGAAGTCCATGAATTCCCATCCATCGCTAACGGCAACGACGTCGTTTTGGAAGAAGGCATGTGCTTCTCCATTGAACCAGGGATCTACATCCCAGGCTTTGCCGGCGTCCGGATCGAAGACTGCGGGGTCCTCACCAAGGAAGGCTTCAAGCCATTCACCCACACCAGCAAGGAATTGAAGGTTCTGCCGGTTAAGGAATAAAACTGAAAACAGAAAAAGGCTTCTAGAAGTATCTCTCTTTTAGAAGCCTTTTTTTCGTATACAATTATGCCTTACGAAGGTCGCGAATCAAGTAGTAGACGCCAATTAAAGTCAACAGCAAGAAGACATTCTGAAAATCATGATAGCCTTCCTTCATGACAAAAATGGCAAAAAACGCGGCAGGCAGGATAGTCAAGATTATTCCCCGATATTTTCTCAGCTTCAAAACAAAAGGATTATCTGATTTTCTAAAGGAAAAACACATTACCATTAGATAAATCAGAAAAAGAACCATGTTTGTTTTCGTCATGTGATTTATCCTAAACTTCTATCGTGAAAAAAATTACTATTCCTGATCTGGACTAGTCGGCGTGCTTGGTTCTTCCGGCTTCTCTTCCCCTTCTTCGCTCTTTTCAGCATTGTCCAGGTCGCTGGCGTCTTGTTCGCCGGCGCCGTTAGCTGAATCGTCGATTACGATGTCGTCGAAGTCCTTCAATTCAGAATCATCTTCAATGTTCTTTGGGAAAGAAGCCAGTTGGTTTTTCAAGATTTCTGTCCCGTTGTCGTACTTTTCCTTCAAGTCTTCGACGTTTGGATTGCTCTTGATCTTGTCCTTGACTTCTTTAAGCTTGTCGTCTGAGATCAGGCTGGCAGCTGCAACCCCAGCAGCAGCCCCAAAGACGGCCCCTAATAAAAAGCTACCAAATTTGCTCATGGTTGTTCTCCTTTTCTTAATCCTAACCCTTCCGCCGGAAATGTCTGGCAAAAGCCGACGTAATTACGGAAGTGATCATTCCCGTCCGGGTAAAGTGGGCATTGGAAACCTTGTTGATCATCTTCTTGGATGATTCGTTGATGTCTGAGACGCTTTGGCCCAGGTCAGCGGCGGCCTGAACGACCGGCTGCAAAGTTTCCATCTTGCCATTGACGTCTTGCAAAAGCGCGTCGGTCTTTTCCAAGAGTCCGCCGGTCTGCTTCATCAAGTCATCCATGTCTTCAGTCAGCTTGGCCATAGATTCATTGGTCAATTGGACTGTCTTCTCAGCCTCTTTCAAAGTCTTCGAAACATTAAGCAACACGGGAATCGTGAACAGGACCAGTACCAAAAAGGCAATGGCCGCGATCAAACCGGCTAAAGCGCCAAATGAAATTGTCATAGCTTACTTCCCCTTTCCTTTCTAAAAAAGTCTAGCATGAAAACGATTTAGACACAATCAAAAGATTTTCCGAAGTTTTTACCCGCTTTTCTGTTATCCTTTAAGCATAGCTGAAAGGAGCATTTTTTCAATGAAAAATCTTGATTTCAAAATTGCCGGCATCTCTGTCGACGTCGACAAGCTTTTTACCAGCGGCGTGACCATCCTCTGGAAGCTGCTGATTTCGACCCTGGTCTTCTACCTGGTCAGCCATTTTGGTCGGAAAATTATCAAGCGCTACCTGGACAAGCACAATGACAAGCTTGTCCTCTCCAAAAGGTCCCAGACCATCTCAGCCTTGGTGAACAGCCTCTTCCACTACACCATGGTCTTCTTCTATGTCTACTCCATCTTAACCATCCTGGGCATCCCCGTCGGCACCTTGATTGCCAGTGCCGGGATCTTCTCTTTGGCCATCGGCCTTGGGGCCCAGGGCTTCATGAGCGACCTGGTCAACGGCTTCTTTATCCTCAGTGAAGGCCAGTACGATGTCGGCGACAATGTCGAGATCGGGACTGAAGCCGGGACCGTGACCCAGCTGGGCCTCAGAACCACCCAGATCGTCACCACTGACGGCACCTTGATCTTCATCCCCAACCGGCAGATTTCCATCGTCAGAAACCTAACCCACGGCGGGATCGGCCTTAACTTGGACCTGAACCTGGATGCAGACACCGACTTAAAGCAGCTGGCCAGCCTGCTTGACCAGGCTGATGAAGATCTGCTTGCCTGGCATGACAAACTGGTCAGCGGACCAACCCAGATCGGGGTCGTCGGCCAGCAGGGGCAGACAATCACCTACCGGGTCCACTTCCAAGTCAAGCCGGGCTTTGAAGGCAAAATCCGCCAGGCCTACTGGCAGACCTACCTGCAATACTTACGGGTCAACCAGGTCAAATTTGGCCAGGAACCGGTTATCATCAACAACAGTAAAAAAGCTTGATCTAAAAATGCTGAGCCGCGGCCCAGCATTTTTTTGATCTTAGTTGAATTGAGCGAGCCAAGCTGGCAGTTCTTCGATCAAAGCCTTGACTGCCTTGCCCCGGTGGGAGACTTCGTTCTTTTCTTCAGTGGTCATTTCGGCGAAAGTCTTGCCCTTGCTTGGTACGTAGAAGAGCGGGTCGTAGCCGAAGCCGTCCTTGCCGCGCGGAACTGCCAGAACTTCACCTTCGCAGGTGCCAGTTACAACCAAGTCCTTGTCTTCGTGGCCTGGCATGGTCAAAACAAGGGTAGTGACAAACTTGGCTTGGCGCTCGTCTTGCGGAACTCCGCCCAAGGCTGCCAAAAGCTTAGCGTTGTTTCTGGCATCGTTGTGGGCCTCACCGCCGTAACGGGCTGAGTGTACGCCAGGAGCGCCGTTCAGTTTAGCAACCTGCAAGCCTGAGTCGTCAGCCAGAGTTGGCAGCTTGCTATAGTCTGCCAAAGCGTGTGCCTTCAGCTTAGCATTAGCTTCAAAAGTCGTCCCCTTTTCGTTAACGTATGGCGGGTTGTCCAAATCTGCATTTGATTTAAGCTCAATGTCCAGACCAGCCTGCTTGAAAGCTTCTTGCACTTCCTTAACCTTGTTTTGATTATCTGTAGCAAACAATAGTACTTGAGTCATATGGTACTCCTATCATTTCAAAATATAAAAAATCTCTCTACTGAAATTTTACCACTTATTCAAGCCTTTTCGAACTTACAAAGAGAGTAATTTCTGCTATTTTCACCGCTTTTTCGGCCGGCAGGAACTTTTTTCTTTTTTTCGGCGATTTCCTAGCCTTTTTCTAAAACTTGTTAAATAATTTCACCATCCTGTAATATTTAAGGTAGAATAAAAACAGAGAATAAGGATGAGGATTATGTCAGAACACAACGACCACGTATACTTTGTTAATCAACTATACCGCGACTTCTTGTTGCCAACCATTTTAGGCGGGGACACGCCGGCGATTCTCTACTGGGCCGGCAAGCGGATCACCCGCAAATATGCCTTGAGTGAATTTGAAGACTTAAGCGAATTTTTCAAGATGGCTGAATTCGGCAATTTAACCATTGTCAAGGAGCGCCGCTCCTCAGTCATCTTCTCCTTGAGCGGGCAGCCAATCAGCGACCGCCTGGCCGCCGGCAGCCGGGAATTCTCCCTGGAAAGCGGAATGATCGCCGAAGCGGTTGAACAGAACCGGGGCCGGTCAGCTGAAGCCGAAATCGCCATCGACGACAAGAAAGAGACCGTTCAGATCACCGCCTTCTTCTAACAAGCAAATTCAGCAAGATAAAGAAAATACAAACGAAAAAGACCAGAGCCAATGGCTCTGGTCTTTTAACATGCTTATTTCTTAGTCAGCGTACTGGTCAAGAATTTCGTTCAGCTTTTCCTTTGGAGTGTAGCCAGTCAAGCGGTCAACCACTTGCCCGTCCTTCTTGATCAAGAGGGTTGGGATGGCCATGATGCCAAAGTTCTTGGCCGTTTCCGGGTTGTCGTCAACGTCCATCTTGGTGAAGTGCACGTCTTGTCTTTCTTCAGCCAAAGCTTCGATGACTGGTGACTGCATCCGGCAAGGACCGCACCAGGTTGCCCAAAAGTCAACCAGAACTAAGCCATCCTTGGTTTCTTCTTCAAAGGTTGCGTCAGTAATTGCATCTACCATGTAAATACCTCAAATTCGTTAATCTGAAAAACATTATTATCTACTTACTGCCTTAAGTTTACTAGACTTACTTACTTTTTGCAAGTAGATTGCCTACTTTAAGGTCACGATCGTGGCCCCGGTCCCGCCTTCATTGGCTGGCGCGTAGCTGTAGGTCTTGACATGCTTGTTGCGCTTGAGATACTGCTGGACCCCCTGCCGGATGGCCCCGGTCCCGATCCCGTGGATGATCGTGACCGTGCTAAGGCCGGACAAAAGGATGGTGTCAAAGTACCGGTCCAAATTGACCATGGCCTCTTCATAGCGCTGCCCTCTAAGATCCAGGGAACTGCGGGCCCGGCTGGACCGGGAGGCAGAAGTGGCCCGTCTTTGGGCCTGCTGCTTCTGCCCGGCGGCCAGCTTGTCGATGTCCCTGTCGGTCACCTTGAGCTTGATCCGGCCCAAGGAAACCTCATAGTCATGCTCACCCAGCTGCTTTGTCACCGTCCCGGTCTGCCCGTAAGACAGGACCTTGACCTTGTCACCCACCTGGACGTGGTGGCGTTTCTTTTCCTTTTGCAGGACCTTGTTTTTGGCCAGGTTGGCCTCCTGCTTGGCCAGCTGGTTGAATTCGCCCTTGGCGTCCATCAGCTGGTTGGTCTTGATCTGCATCCCTTCCTTGCGGGCTTCTTCCAGCTCGGCGATGATCTTGTCGGCCTTCTTGCGCTTCTTGGCCACGATTTCATTGGCCCGGTCCAAGGCAAAGTCCAGCTGCTTTTGGACCCGCTGGTTGTAGATATCCAGGGCATCCTGCAGCTTCTTTTCCAGCTGCTTGGCCCGGTCCAGGCTGGTCTGCAGCTTCTGCTTGTTTTCCGTGGCCAGTTTGGTCTGCTTGTTTAATTCGTCGATCATGTGGTTGATGTCAGAATCATCGCTGCTCATCAGCTTCTCAGCCCCGACCACCACGTCTTCCCGCATGCCCAGCCGGCGGGCAATGGCAAAGGCATTACTGTGACCCGGGATCCCCATCTGCAGGCGGTAGGTCGGCGACAGGGTCTTGATGTCAAATTCCATGGAGGCGTTGGTGGTCCGCTCTCTGTTATAGCCATAGAGCTTGAGTTCCGGGTAGTGGGTTGTGACGATGATCTTGGCCCCCTTCTTTCTGAAGAAGTCCAAAATTGAGATGGCCAGGCTGGCCCCTTCTTCCGGGTCGGTCCCGGCCCCGATTTCGTCGATCAGGACCAGGCTTTGGTCGCTGACCCGCTTCATGATCGCCACGATATCGTTGATATGGGATGAAAAAGTACTCAGCGACTGCTCGATTGACTGTTCGTCCCCAATATCAGCAAAAATCTGGTCAAAAACCGCCACGCTGGAGCCCTCATTAGCCGGAATAAAGAGACCGGACTGGGCCATCAGCTGGAGCAAGCCTGCCGTCTTCAAAGTGATCGTTTTACCACCAGTGTTGGGCCCGGTGATCAAAATCGTGTCAAAGTCCTGGCCTAAAGCAATGTCATTGGCCACGACCTTGTCTGGATCAATCAAGGGGTGACGGGCCCCCAGAAGCTTAAAGGACTGGTCAGCAGACAAAGTCGGCTGGCTGGCCCGCATCTGCTTGGCCAGCTTGGCCTTGGCCTGGAGGAAGTCCAATTCGCTTAAAGCCGCGGCCACCCGCTTGATAGCCTCCATTTCTTCTCTGGCGTCCAGAGACAGTTCATGCAGAACCCGGTGGATTTCCTGCCGCTCTTCAGCCAGCAAGTTTTGCAGGCGGTTGTTTAAAGGCAGGATGGCAGCCGGTTCAACAAACAAGGTCTGGCCAGAGGCACTTTGGTCGTGGACCACCCCGCCGAACTTGTAGCGGTATTCCTGCTTGACCGGGATAACGTAGCGGTCGTCCCGGATGGTCACGATCTGCTCAGACAGGTACTGGCCGTTCTTGCCCCTGGTGTAGGCGGTCATCTTTTCCTTGATTTCCGCTTCCGTGGCCAGGCGGCCGTGGCGCAGGCGGGCCAGGTCAGCTGAAGCGGTATCCAGGACTTCCCCGTCATAAGTCAGCGAAGTCCGCAGGCGCCGGTAAAGGTCATCCGGCAATTCCAGGTCCTCCAGCAAAGTTTCAATCGCCGCCAGGTCCAAGGTCTCATTTTCTTCCGCGTCTTCTACAAAGCGGCTGCTTTCCTGGGCCAGGGTGAAAATCAGCAGGATATTGCCTAATTCCAGGGCGTTCAAGTCGGCCTTGACCTTCAAACGCTTGAGGCTGGGCGCAACATCTTGAAAGTCGGTCAAAGGCAGCTGGCCCTTGATCCGGTCCAAGTCAACCAGGGCCTTGGTTTCGCTTAAGGCCCGGCTGACCGTCTCCCGGTCGCTGGCGGGCTGGAGGTTCAAGGCCTTGCTCTTGGCCGGAGCCGTTACCGCTTGTTCAGCCATGCGGCTACTAATTTCCTGGTATTCCAGAATGTCTAAAATTTTATGATTCATCATCTCAATAATTTTATCTAAAAAATTTTCCTAACAAAAAAAGCGGGCTAAGCACCCGCTTCTTTCTTATTCTGCAGAATCGTCACCGCTCAAACGGTCATCGTCAAGGAAGGTGTTGAGCACCCCTTGAACCATGTCCCATTCAGCGTCAGAAGTGATTTCGTGCAGGTCGCTGCTGGTTACGTCGCCATCTTCATCGGCGTCGTAGCTGAAAGCCTGGACTTCAATTTCGTCGTCATCTTCTACAGCTGCCGGGTAAAGCAGGATGTAGGACTTGTCATTGTCGTCAGAATGGAAAGTAAACAATACTTCAAATAATTCTTCGTTGCCGTCTTCATCGATCAAGGTCAATTGTCTGTCTTGATCTTCGGCGCTAACTTCAAAAGCCATAGTTATTCCTTTCGCTGTAAATCCAAATAGTTCTGCAAAATCAACACAGCTGCCATTTGGTCAACGACCTCCTTGCGCTGCCGGCGATCATGCATTCCCGCCTCTTCAACCAAAATCCTCTCTGAGGCCACGGTCGTCAAGCGTTCATCGTCATAGTAGACTGGTAAGCCGAACTTCTGCTCCAGGCGCTCGCCCATGGCCTTGCTCCGGCTGACCGACCGACCGGCCGTTCCGTCCATGTTCTTAGGCAGGCCCAGAACAAAGCCGTCCGCTTCATATTCGCGGACCAGCTTCTTTAAAGACCGCATGCCGAAATTGTGCCGGTCTTCATCAATCGGGATCGTCATCACGGCCTGGGCGGTGATGCCCAAGGGATCACTGACGGCCACCCCGATGGTCTTGGAGCCGACGTCCAAACCCAGCAGGCGCATTACTTGTCCTTGCCCAGGTAGCTCTTGACCAGTTCTTCGATGATTTCATCGCGTTCGTGCTTCAAGATCAGGTTTCGGGCGTCGTTGTGGCGTGGGATGTACGCTGGGTCGCCTGAAAGCAGGTAACCCACGATTTGGTTGATCGGGCTGTAGCCCTTTTCTTCCAGGGCCTTGTATACGTCTTCCAGAGTGTCGCGGATGTTCTTTCCCTTATTCTGGTTAAAATCAAAGTGCATCGTCTTATCAAGCGAACTCATTGTTATTCCCCCTCTTTTGTCTATTCTACTTAAAAATTTTCCTTAACTCAATTATTTTAGCTTAATTAGTCCAGCTGGCTGACTGCAGCATCGATGGCATCCTGCAGGCCTTCTGGCTTCTTGCCGCCGGCTTGGGCCATGTTTGGCCGGCCGCCGCCGCCACCGCCAAAGATAGCAGCCACGCTCTTGATCAAGTCGCCGGCCTTCAGACCCTTGTCCAGGGCCTTTTGGCCCAGGCTGATCAGCATGTTGGCCTTGTCTTCAGACTTAGCGCCCAGGATCAAGACGTCAGACTTGCCTTCGCTCTTCCATTGGTCAGCGATTTCCCGCAAGTCGTTCATCCCCTTGACGTCAGCGATCGTGGCGATAACCGTCAAGTCACCAACCGTCTTGACCTGGTCAAAGATCTTGCCGGCCTTGGAAGCGTTGATTTGGGCTTCGTAAGCGGCGTTTTGCTTTTCAGCGCTTCTGAGTTCTTCTTGCAGGCTGGCAATCTTGCTTTGGATGCCGTCAGCCTTAGTGGCCTTAACTTGAGCCTGGATCTGGTCCAGGATGTCTGAGCGGCTAGCTAAGTATTCGTAAGCCAGCTTGGAAGTTACGGCTTCAATTCTTCTGACCCCGGCACCGATGGCTTGTTCAGAAATAATCTTGAAGACACCGATTTGGGAGGTGTTATCACAGTGAGTACCCCCGCAGAATTCGATGGAGAAGTCATCCATTTGCACGACTCTGACCTTGTCAGTGTACTTGCCGTCAAACAGAGCCAAGGCGCCCATCTTCTTACCGGTTTCCGGATCAGTTTCCGTGGTCTTGACTTGGATTGCTTCCCAGATCTTTTCGTTGACGATCTTTTCAACGTTCTTCAATTCTCTTGGCGTGATTGGGTCAAGGGAAGTGAAGTCGAATCTCAAGTAGTCTGGCTCAACAACTGACCCGGCCTGGTGGGTGTGTTCACCCAAAACTTGCCGCAAGGCAGCGTGCAAGAGGTGGGTAGCAGAGTGGGAGTGGCGGAGGCCTTCCCGGCGCGCCCGGTCAATCTTCAGCTTGTAGGTCTGCCCCTTTACAAGTGGCAGGACCACGTCGACAAAGTGCAGGTTCTGGTCGTTAGGCGCGTGCTGAACGTCAACTACCCGGGCAACTAAGTTGCCTTCCTGGTCGTAGATGTCACCGTGGTCAGCCACCTGGCCGCCCCGTTCAGCGTAAAATGGCGTCTTGTCGAAGATCAAGGTTGCCTTTTCACCGTCAGCCTTGTCCACCAGCTTGTCGTCAACGATGATGTCAACCAGCTGGCTTTCTTCTTCATAGACCCCGTATTCAAAGACGCTCTTGTCCTTGATTTTCATCAAGGTTTCGTCTTGTGAACCCATGGATTGCAGGTTGCCCCGGGCCTTGCGGGCGCGTTCCTTCTGCGCTTCCATTTCGGCGTCAAAGCCATCCTTGTCAACCTTCAGGCCCTTGTCTTCAGCAGCTTCAACCGTCAATTCGTATGGGAAGCCGTAAGTGTCGAACATCTTGAAGGCGTCCTTGCCGGAGATGGTCTTGTCTTCGCTGTTTTCGGCCTTGTCGATCAAGTCGTCCAGCAAAGTCAAACCGGCTTCCAAAGTTGCACCGAAGCGGTCTTCTTCGTTCTTAACGACCTTGCTGATGAATTCAGCCTGGTCGCTGACTTCTGGGTAGTGGCTCTTCATGATGTCGCCGACTACTGGCACCAGCTTGTAAAGAAAGGCGCCGTCGATGCCCAGCCTGCGGCCGTTCAAGGCTGCCCGCCGCAAAAGCCGGCGCAAAACGTAGCCGCGGCCAGTGTTGCCTGGCAGGGCCCCGTCACCAATGGCAAAGGAGATAGCCCGGATGTGGTCAGCGATAATCTTGAAGGAAATGTCGTCAGCCTTGTTTGCGCCGTACTTCTTGCCCGCGCTCATTTCTTCAGTAGCGTGGATGATTGGCAGGAAGAGGTCGGTTTCAAAGTTGGTCGGGGCATCCTGCAGGATAGACAGGACACGTTCCAGACCCATCCCAGTATCGATGTTCTTGTGTGGCTGTTCAACGTAGCTGCCGTCTGGCAGGTGGTTGAATTCTGAGAAGACGATGTTCCAGATTTCCAGGTAACGGGCGTTTTCCCCGCCTGGGTAGTTTTCTGGGTCGTCTTCTGGCACGTCATTGTTTTCCTGGCCACGGTCGTAGAAAATTTCTGAGTCAGGACCACATGGGCCTTCACCGATGTCCCAGAAGTTGTCTTCCAATTGCACGATGTGGCTTTCCGGCAGGCCGACGACTTCATGCCAGATCCGGTGAGCTTCAGTATCCTTAGGGTAAACAGTTACGTAAAGCTTGTCCTTGTCCAGGTCCAGCCAGTCAGGACTGGTCAAAAATTCCCAGGCCCAAGGAATCGCTTCTTCCTTGAAGTAGTCACCAACTGAGAAGTTGCCCAGCATTTCAAACAAGGTTTGGTGGCGGGCAGTCTTACCGACGTTTTCAATGTCGTTGGTTCTGATTGACTTTTGTGAGCTGGTAATCCGGCGGTTCTTTGGCACGACTGAGCCGTCGAAGTACTTCTTCATGGTTGCCACCCCGGAGTTGATCCAGAGCAAAGTCGGGTCATCCTTTGGAATCAGGCTGGCTGACTGCATGACCATGTGGCCGTGTTCAGCAAAAAAGTCGAGGAACATTTGCCGAAATTCTGAACTGTTTAACTTTTTCATCAAAATCTCCTAAAAATACAAAAAACAAGCATGTTTGCCTTCTTCAAGGACGCTCTAGACGCGGTACCACCTTGATTGCAACAATGCTTGTTACCTCTTGATTATCTTAAATTAATCACTTTAAGGAGCATTTCCTGCCTGGTGATAAACCCTTCCCAGCTGCCGGTTCTCTCTTTGAATCGCCTGGACAGAAAACATATCTTAAGCGTCCCTAATTTTACTACTTAGAGAAAAAATGTCAACGTTTTTGCTCGCGCTTGCGCTTACGGAGGCGCTTTTGGTGGCGCATTTCGTGGCGGGCTTCAATCTTCCGCTTCTTGCGGTTGTCTTCTTGAATCGCCTGCTTGATCTTCTTCTTGTAGCCAGGCTTGCGCTTGGACTTGACCTTCTTGACCACGCCCTTCATGTGGGGGTCAAGCTGGCGGTTTGCAGCCGTCCGGTTGTCCCGGCGGCGGTAGTGAGTCCGCGGAGCGAGTGCCCCGTCCTTGATTTCAACGAAGTCAAAGTGAACGCCCATGTGCTCCAAGGCCCCCACCCGGTTCATCTCTTCTTCCCTGACCAAAGTCACGGCGTGGCCCGGCAGGCCGTTCCGGCCAGTCCGGCCGATCCGGTGGATAATGAATTCCAGGTCCTTGGGAATCTCATAGTTGATCACCAGGTTGACGCCAGGCAGGTCGATCCCCCGGGCAGCCAGGTCGCTGGCGACGACATACTGGTACTGGCCGGCCCGGACTTCCCGCAGGGTCCGCTTTCTTTCCCGTTCGGTAATGCCGCCGTGGATCTTGGCCACCTTAAGCCCTTGCTTAGTCAGGTAATCAGCCAGTTCGTCAACCATCTGCTTGGTGTTGGCGAAAACCAGGGCCAGGTAAGGCTGGCCCATGGTCAAAAGCTTGTAGACGATCTTCTTTCTGTCCTTGCTGCCGATGTCCAAGAGGTCGTTTTTGATGGTTGGGGCAATAACTGCCGGATTGTCGATCACGATTTCTTCCGGCTTGGCCATGTACTTGCGTAAAAAGTTGGTCAGCTTGACCGGAATCGTGGCTGAGAAGGCGGACATGACCACGTCCTTTGGCAGGCGGGCGGCAATCTTGTCCACATCGGCCAGGAAGCCCAAGTCCAGGGTCATGTCGGCTTCGTCGATGACAAAGTTCTTGACCTGGTCCAAAAGCAGGATCTTCTTGTCAGCAAAGTCCAAAAGCCGGCCCGGCGTAGCGATAACCAACTGGGGCTTGTTCTGTTCAAATCTGGCGATCTGCCGGTCCCGGTCGCTGCCCCCGGCCAGGTGGGCAATGGCGATGTTTAAGCCGGAATTATCCCGCAGCTGGCGGGCCACCCGGTAGAGCTGGTCAGCCAGTTCCCGGCTGGGAGCCGTGACGATGGCCTGGACATAGCGGGCGTCTTCATCAATGGCGTTTAAAATCGGGATCAAGTAGGCGTGGGTCTTCCCGCTCCCCGTAGCCGCCTGGACGATCACGCTTTCGCCTTTCAGCATGGCCGGGATGACTTTTTCCTGCACCGGAGTCGGTTTAGTAAAGCCGATCTTGGCCAGGCCCTGGCGGATTTCGCTTCTTAAGCGGGTATCAGTAAAAATGTTATTCATGGTCTTCCTTGTATTTCTTGGTTACTTCAACTAATTCCTGGAAAATCTGGTCGATTTCCACCTGGTCATGGGCCGTTGCCCCAGAGGCTAATTCATGGCCGCCCCCGTCGTGGGCTTCAGCCAGCTTGTGGATGTGCGGACCCTTTGACCGGTAGTGGACCCGGTAAGTACCGTCTTCTTTTTCCACGATGACCAGCCAGGTCAGAATCCCCTTGATCCGGCCCGGGGTTGAAACAGTGACTGAAGCTTGCGGCTGGGTAACGCCCAGGGCCTTTAAGTCAGCCTGGCTAATTACGGCGATAGCGACCAGGCCGCTTTCGTCCAGCTGCATTTTCTCCAGGGCCAGGCTCTGCAGCTTGGCCTGCTGGAAGGTAACTTCACTTTCGTTTCTGGCAATTTGGGAGATGTCGATCCCCGTCTCCATCAAGCGGGATACTACTTCGAAGGTGTGGGCGCTGGTCGCGTCGTACATGAAGCGGCCAGTGTCACCGATAATACCGGCGTAGAGGGCCAGGGCGATTTCCTGGGTAAGGGGCAGGCCTTCTGCTTCGATAAAGTCAGCGATGATTTCACAGGTAGCAGCGGCTTTTGAGTCAACGTAAGACATGTCAGCATATGGGTCAACGTCCGGGTGGTGGTCAATCTTGATCAGGTAGTCCCCCAGCCGGTAGCGCTGGTCAGAGATCCGCGGCGTGTTGGCCGTGTCAGTCGTGATCACCAGGGCGCCTTGGTAGTCTTCATCCTTGACTTCGTCCATGGTGTTGATCCAGTCCAGGTTACCGACATCATTTTCCCCGGTGCAGAGAATCTTCTTGTCCGGGAACTGCAGGCGCAGGCTCTTGGCTAAAGCGGCCTGGGAGCCGATAGCGTCCGGGTCGGGATTGGTGTGCCGGTGGAGGATGATGGTTGGATATTGCTTAATCTTACTGAATATTTCGTCAAAAGTGTTCATCGCGGGGTCCTTTCTGCCTTATGAGTTCAAAACTTTATTTTAGCAAAAAATCAGCCTTTTAGCTATTCATCTGCAAAAAGACTGATTTCCTGGTAATGTTTTTCTTCAAGTTCGCCGGCTGACAGGCCCAAGAGGCGGATGCCTTCAACCAGGAATTCCGGTTCCCGGGCCAGGAGCTCCTTGGCCAGCTGGTAAAAGACTTCCGGGTCACTGGTCGGCTGGATCTGCTGCCGGCGGGTGATAGTTTTAAAATTGCGGTCGCGGACCTTTAAAACGACCACCCGGGCTAAAAGATTTCTCTCCTTTAGTTCAGCCGCCACCGTCTGGCTGAAGTCCTTTAAGTAGGCATCAGCCCGGTCCGGGTCATAGATTACCGGTTCAAAAGTCCGCTCCTTGCCCAGGGACTTGCGCTGCCTGGAGGCTTGGACGGGGCTTAAGTCAATGCCATAAGCATGCAGGGCCATGTAGTAGCCGGACTTCTTATAGTCTTTTAAAAGGCGGCTGAGCCCGTAATTTCTGATGTCGCGGCCGGTCAAAACTCCGGCTTCCTTTAGCCGCTCTTGGGTCTTCTTGCCGATGCCGGGGAATCTCTTGATCTCCTGCCTGTCTAAAAAGTCCTGGGCCCGGTCCGGGGCAAGATAAGTGCGGCCAAAAGGCTTGGCGTATTCTGACCCCATCTTGGCCAAAAACTTGTTGTAGCTGACCCCAAAAGATGAGGTCAAATGCAGCTGGCGGAAGATCTGCTCTTGCAAATAGCTGGCCAGCTCCAGGGCGCTTTTGCCGGGGATCTTGCTCCGGGTCACGTCCATATATGCTTCGTCCAGCGCCACGCTTTCGATCTGGTCGGTCAGTTCGTGCATTAAGCCGTGCACTTGCCCGGAAACCCGGTGGTATTTCACGAAATCGGGTTCAACGAAAACCAGTTCTTCAGCTGGAATCAGCTTGACGGCTTGGGCGGCCGCCATGGCTGACCCGACCCCGTACTTTCTGGCCCGGTAGTTGGCGGTGGCGATCACGCCATGGCCGCCAGTTTTCCGGGGGTCCTGGGCAATCACGACTGCCTTATTCGCCAATTCCGGCCGGTCCCGCATTTCAACTGAAGCATAGAAAGCGTCCATGTCCAGGTGGATGATCCGGCGGGAAAAATCGTTCCTGGGCAAAAGGTCAATATCGGCCATTACTTGTAGATCCAGCCATCCTCAGGATCCGCGAAGATCTTGCTGGTATCCGGCCCCATGCCGTAAGGACGGTACTTGACCGGCTTTTCGCCGGTAGCGTTTTGCTTTTGCCAGGCAGCTTCAACCGCGTCCACGAATCTCCAATACTGCTTCAGTTCTTCCCACTTGGTAAAGTTGGTGGAGTCGTTGACAAAGACGTCGTGGATCAAACGTTCATAGCCGTCTGGCACCTCAGCTTGTTCATCTTCGCTGTAGCGGTAGCAGAATCTTTCAAGACGGAGGTCACCGCCAGCAACATTCTTGCCGTTTAAGCGGAAGTAGACCTGGTTGACCGGGTCAATCTCAATAGTCAGTACATTGGTCTTAGCCTTATCGCCATACAGGCCAGCTTCATCCTTAAAGACCACGTCCACCCGGGTCTTCTTTTCCCGCATTTCCTTGCCAGTTCGGAAGTAAACCGGCACGCCAGCCAAAGGTCCCTTGCTAAATTCCAAACGGCCAGCCACGTAAGTTTCCGTCTTGGAGTCTTCCGCCACGTTCGGCTCTTTGACATATTCAAAAGTGGTTTCCGTCCCCAGATACTGGCCACGGATGATATTTTCGCTGACGGCTTTTTCATCTGGGATAACTAAAGATGCCAAAAGGTCTTCTTTAGCCGCGTGGATGGCCTTGTCAGACAAGTCTTTTGGCTCCGGCATGGCCAAAAGGGTGATGATCTGCATGATGTGGTTCTGAGCCATGTCCCGCAGGGCACCGGAGTTGTTATAGTAGCCGCCCCGGGCTTCAACGCCCAGCCGTTCAGCCAGGGTAACCTGGACATTTTTAACCGCGTCGGCGTTCCAAATCCGCTTAAACAAGGAGTTGCCAAAGCGCAGAGGCAGGATATTCTGCACCATTTCCTTACCCAGGTAGTGGTCGATCCGGAAGACCTGGTCTTCAGCAAAAGAATTGCGGATCTGCTGGTTCAAGACTTCCGCACTGGCCAGGTCAGTCCCGAATGGCTTCTCAACCACCAGGCGGTTGAAGCCGGTCCCGGTCAAATGCTGGTCGGCAATGTGTTCGGCAATCGTCCCAAAGAAGCTTGGGGCCATGGCCATGTAGAAGATGCGGTTGCCGCCGCATTCATAGCGCTCATCCAGTTCCTGGGCCAATTGCTTCAAAGTTACGTAGTGTTCAACGTTGGTTACGTCGTGGGACTGGTAGTAAAAGTGGCTGGCAAATTCCGTCAGCTGCGCTTCGTCGACCTCTTCCCAGCTTTCATGAACAGCTTGGGCCACCTGCTCGCGCAGGTATTCATGCGACCATGGCCGCCGGGCAGTGCCGATAACGGCAAAATTGTCGTGAATGACATTCCGGCGGTAGAGATTGAAGAGGGCCGGATAGATCTTGCGGTGGGCCAGGTCGCCGCTGCCGCCGAAAAGGATCATTACTGTTGGAATATTGTTCATTATAGTACCTCAAAAAAATCAACTACTAACTATTTTAGCAATTTATCGGCGCAGGCAAAGCAAAAACGTCCCCGAAGGAACGTTTTGTTCGTTTATTCTTGACTGTCTTTGTCTTCTGCTTCTTCAGTCTTGGCTGCTTCAGCCTTTTCTTCTGCTGGCTTGGCTGCTTCAGCTTCACTTGCGTCAGCTTGCTTCAAAACAGTTCTGACTGCCAGTCTGGAGAAGGTTAGGTAAATGCCGTCAGCGTCCAAGACGATAGTCTTGTCAGCATCGTTGATTGAGTCGATCTTGCCGCGCAGGCCGTCGACCATTTCCACGCTGTCGCCCTTCTTGAGCTGATTCATCATTTCCTGGCGCTGCTGTTGCTGCTTCTTTTGCGGCTTGATCATCGTAAAGTAAGTAAAACCAAACAAAGCGGCCAGCATAACCAGCATGAAGATGCTGCTGCCAGCACCACTGTTGGCTGCGGCTAATGCAAAAGTATTCAAATTATCCACCTCATAAAATTTATTTGCCACTTTTTGGCAGATGCCAAAAGGCTTTAACGAACATTATACTGTAAACCAGATTTTTTTGCTATTCTTCCTCACCCGGCAGGGGCAAATTCAGCTGCTGGTAGGCCTTCTGGGTCACTACCCGCCCCCTTGGGGTCATGACGATAAAGCCGTTTTGCAAAAGATATGGCTCATACAGGGACTCGATCGTCTCCCGGTCTTCCCCGATATTGGAAGCCAGGGTCCGGATCCCGACCGGGCCGCCCCCATAGCTTAAGATCATGGTTCTCAGCAGCTTGCGGTCAGTCTGGTCTAAGCCGGCACTGTCGACTTGCAGCTGCTTTAAGGCCATGGCCGTGGTTTCCAGGGAGATTTCTTTTTCTCCCTTGACTTCCGCAAAGTCCCGCACCCGCTTTAAAAGGCGGTTGGCCACCCGGGGCGTTCCCCGGGACCGGCGGGCCAGTTCATGGGCAGCTTGCGGGGAAATCTTGGTGTGGAAGACCTCGCTTGAGCGGAGGATGATTTTTTCCAAGTCTTCGACCTGGTAGTACTGCATGTGCTCAACGATCCCGAAGCGGTCGCGCAGAGGCGCCGACAACTGCCCGGCCAGGGTGGTTGCCCCGATCAAGGTAAAAGGCGGCAGAGGCAAGTGGATGGCATGAGTCGTCTGCCCTTCCCCAACCACGATATCGATGTAAAAGTCTTCCATGGCTGAATAGAGGACTTCTTCAACCGGCTTGGCCAGGCGGTGGATTTCGTCGATAAACAAGACATCCCCCGGCTCAAGGTCAGTTAAGAGAGCCACCAGGTCCCCGGCCCGCTCGATGGCCGGACCGCTGGTGCTTTTTAAGCTGACCCCCGATTCATTGGCAATAACAAAGGCCAGGGTGGTTTTACCTAAACCTGGCGGGCCATAAAGAAGGACATGGTCCAGGGCCTCGTCACGCTGGCGGGCGGCCTGGATGTAGACTTCCATGTCCTTTTTGACATGCCCTTGCCCGATATACTGGCTGAGCAGCTGGGGCCGTAAGGACAGTTCCACCGCTTCCTCGCCTTCGGCGGCTTCCTGGCTGGTCAAATGTTCTTCCGTCATTTCCCTTTACCCCCTTATTTCTTCAGCAAAAAGCCCAGCCCCTGCTTGATGTATTCGTCAGCGGACATTTCCGGCAGTTTCTTCAGTTTCGGCTTGATCCGGTCAACTTCCTTTTGACTGTAGCCCAAAGCCCCAAGGGCCAGGAGGGCGTCTTCCAGGGCTGGGAAAACAGACTTAACCGGTTCATCTTCGGTAAAGAGGTTTTCCGCCACATAGTTGCCCATCTTCCCCCGCAAGTCCAGGACGATCTGGGATGCCGTCTTCTTGCCGATCCCCGGGAAACGGGTCAAGTAGGAAACTTCGCCGCTCTCAATGGCGGAAGCCAGGGCTCCGTTGTCTTCAGCGGCCATGATGGCCAGGGCAGACTTAGGACCGATCCCGGAAACTTCATTAAGCTTGTTGAAGAGGACCTTGTCTTGCTGGCTCTTGAAGCCGTAGAGGGTCATCCCGTTTTCCCGGACGACCTGTTCAACGTAGATCCGGGCCTTGTCCCCATCTTTATAGGCATAAGGGGTCGGGGTCAGGATCCGGTAGCCGATCCCGGCCACTTCAATCACGACATAGGCCGGATTAACCACGGTAATGGTGCCCTCAAAATACTCGTACATCTAGTTTTGTCACTTCCCGAATCATAAAACTTACTAAATCTTGA